>CAZWQT010000041.1:0-11399 GCA_964635945.1 uncultured Akkermansia sp.
ACGCATGCACCTCGGAGGCAAGTTTGAAAGGTTCGTCCGTGTTTTGATCCGGACTACCACTTTATTCACCGTTTTATTCACCTTTTCCTCCCTTTGTCTGGCTGGAGAAGACGAGCTGACGGTTCCGGGCACGGATGCCAAACTTTCCGTCTCACCCAACTCCAAGTCCGCGGATCCCGAAGATCTCGCCTCCTACATCTTCGTGGAGGATCGGATTACCCTTGAGTTCATGACCGGTGCCATGTTCTCCCCCAGCGGAATTGGCCCCGTGGTTCCCGTTTTTAACTACCAGCAAAACAATGTCCGCCTCGGCTGGATGCTCGACTCACCTGACTCTTGGGGTCCCCAGGCCGGCATCAATGACCCGCTCCGTGGCACCTTCGAGGCCGTCCTGGAAGCGACCGGCTCCTATGTCTGGCACAGCTTCGGCACGTACATGGTCGGCATCACCGGCTTGGTTCGTTACAACTTCGTTCAGCCCAACTGGATCGTCGTTCCCTACATCCAGGGCGGCTCCGGCATCATCTACACCAACGCCCGCAACTGGGCCGATCAGGATGCCATCGGCGGGAACTGGGAGTTTACCCCGCAGTTTGCCGGCGGCCTGAAGTTCCTTCTCGAGAAGAACTGGACCTTCAACATCGAAGGCTCCTTCCAGCACATCTCCAACGCCAATACCTCCGCCCGTAATGAGGGTGTCAATGCCTACGGCGGCTTCGTCGGTTTTACCTACGTTTTCGATAAAGTTTGGTCCGACTAATTCCCCCGATGGGTAGGCCACTTTTCCCAAAAGTGGCGAAAATCTGTTTGCCTTTCTTCGCCCCAAACTTCCCGTAGTCCGTAGCCTCTCGGCGATAGCCTCTGCTTTTCAGCCCCCGGTGAAACTTCAAACGCTCAAACTCACCCTCGCCTACCGCGGGGAGGATTTCTTTGGGTGGCAGCGCCAGGATCCCCACCCGACCGTACAGCTGGCCCTCGAGACCGCGTTGAAAAAAATCTTTGGAAAGCCCCTCGCGGTGGCCGGCTCCGGCCGGACCGACCGCGGCGTCCACGCCCTTGGCCAAACCGCCTCCATCCAAGTTCCTCCTACCCACCCCCCCGGCGTCCTTCTTCGTGCCCTGAATTTTCACCTGCCTTCCGGGGTTCGCGTTCTCTCCATTCAACGGGAAAAAGCCAAATTCCACGCCCGCTTCTCCGCCAAGGGCAAAACCTACCTGTATCGCATCGTCAACGCCCCCTTCCTCCATCCCCTGGAAATGGGCCGGGCTTGGCATGTTCCGCGTCCCCTCAACCTGACCGCCATCCGCCAAGCCGCCCGGCTTTTGGCCGGCAAACACGATTTTGCCTCCTTCACCTCCAATCCCGGGTACGAGCGCGTGTCCACCGTTCGCCGCCTCCGCGCCATCCGCGTCACCCGGAAACCCGGGTTGGTGTTGGAGCTGACGTTTGACGGAGACGGTTTTCTCTACCGCATGGTCCGCAACCTGGTCGGGGCTCTGGTCAAAATCGGTCACGGTCGCTTGACCGTGCCTGAACTAAAAAAAATCCTTACCGCCCGCTCCCGCTCTTCGGCTCCCCCGACCGCTCCCGCCGAAGGGCTTTACCTTCTCAAGGTTCGGTACCGGTAGGCCGTTTTACGGGTGGTGACCGATGTGGATCCCAAGCCGGCAGGCTGGCATCAACTCCTGAATGATCCGTTACGGGATTTTCACCACTTTCTCTCGGAACTCCCTGATCTCCTCATTCACGGCTTTCCACTGTTTCCCGTCAAACCTTGACCCAGGCTCTTTTAATTTCCGGCTGAAACCCTCCACCTTTTCAACCGCAGGTCGCCACTCTTTCTCCGGCATCTCCGCCAACGCATCCCGGGCGATCTCCGCGCAGGCGGGATTATGGCAAATCAGCAGGATTTCCTCACCGGCCCGCACCGCCTGCCGCGATGCCTCGGCACTGCCATACCGGTTAGCGATCGCCCCCATCTCCAGATCATCCGTCATCACCAGCCCCCGGTAACCCATCGTTTCCTTAAGCAGGCCGGTGACAATGTCCCGGTTCAGGCTCGCCGGACCGGAATCCTTTCCCCAAGCGGGAAACTGTGCATGCCCCACCATGATCGCTTCACACTCCTTGCCGACCTCCCGGAAGACGGATAGCTCCTCGGCCTCGATCTTTTCCCTCGTCCGATCCACCAACGGCAGGTCCCCATGGGGATCCAAACCGCAAAAAGTGTAACCTGGGAAATGCTTTCCGGTGCCCCCGACCCCCGCCGACTGCATCCCCTTCAGGTAGGCACGTGCCCGCGGGATCACCTGGGCCGGACCCGTTCCGTAACACCGCCCTGCCAGCGAGTTGTCGACCCCCGCCCGCTCCGGTGGGGCAAAGTCCAACACGGGGGCCAAATTTAGATTCAAGCCCACCGCCTGCATGACCCGTCCTGTTAACCGACCATGTTCGGCAAACCACTCCTCTTCGCCGGCCTTGGCCAAATCTTCCCCGCTCGGAGGTCGCTCCCCCATCACCGCCAACCGGCTCACCCGTCCCCCCTCCTGGTCCACCGTCAGAATCACCGGATGACCCGCCAACTCCCGGCACTCCCGGACCAAGGCGTGAAACTGGGCAGGCTCCGCCATGTTGCGCGTGAAATAAATAAAACCACCCGGACGGATCCGCCGAATGAGCTCCCGCAAGCCATCGTTGAGCTCCGGGCCGGGAACTCCCATCACGACCAATCGACCGGCAGGGTGGGCATCCATCCCCTTTGGCATAAGGAATTTTGACACCGTGCGCACGCTCAAAACCAGCTCCCTGGCCGTAATTCCTCATTTTTCTCCTTACCTCCACCGCGGCCTCAACCTAAGATGAGTACGGTGCCCGCTTTTCAGATCATCTTTTCTCCGGCCAGCTCGGCAGAAATTAGCCAGCTGCCCACCCCCTTACAGGTCGAGGTCCTGCGGGAGTTTGATGTCCTCACCTCAGACTTTCTCACCCGTCATCCCGACCGCTTCGGCACCGTCCGGCGATCCGATCGCACACTTTACCGCTACCGGGCTGGGGACTATCGCATCTATTTCGAACAAAAGACCGCCGGCTTGGTCATTCACCGCGTTCTCCACAAAAACTCCCTGAAGGACTTTGCCTTCCGCTCCCAACTGCCGGGATCGGAAGACGAAGAACTCGCCGGCAATCCCAAGTTCTGGGATCTGATCGACTCTGCGGAAGCCTCCCCTTCCCGAAGGTAATCCCGTGCGCCCTTTTCTTTTTCTTATGGCCCTCCTTTCCCCGTGGCTGACCGGGTGCCAGTCTGGCCCCAAGATGGGCAATCTCGTCGCTTTCTACACCGATTTCGGCCTCAACGATCCGTACGTGGGCCAACTCAAGGGTGCGGTGAAAACCATTCATCCCGGGGCCGAACTGCTGGATCTCTCCCACGACAGTTCCGTCTTCGATGTATCCACCGCCTCCTACCTTCTCGCGAAATCCACCCGAACACTGCCGGCCGGTACGGTGATCGTTGCGGTGGTTGATCCCGGAGTGGGCTCGGATCGGGCCGCCCTCGCCGTCCGCACGGGGGTTGGCCGGATTTACGTCGCCCCGGATAACGGGATTTTGACCGAGGTCCTTGCCCGCGAAGGCCTCGCCGAGGCCCGCCTGATTGAAAATAAGGATCTTTTTCTGCCTGGCGAACCCTCCTCCACCTTTCACGGGCGTGACATTTTTGCCCCCGTGGCGGCCCACTTGGCCAAAGGCAAAAATTTGGAAACGGTGGGCCCCAAAGCGGAAAAGCTCCTGCGGTTGCCCCGCAACACCGCCACGGTCATGCCCAACCTCGCCAAGGGACTGGTTTTGTTCATCGATCATTACGGCAACATTCTCACCAACATTCCGGGTTCAGAGCTGACCAAATTAAAATCCGGCCAACTCCTCAACCTCACCATCAAGGGCAAGCCCGTGCCCGTTCCCTTCCTCCGCACCTACGCGGAGGCACCCGCGGACCGCCCCTTCGCCATGGTGAATAGTGACGGGGAATTTGAGATCGCCCTCGCCAAAGGTAACGCCGCCAAGAAACTGGGCGTGGCCCCCGGAGACCCCGTCATCCTCAAATTTTAATCTTGGGCCCCGCTTCCAGAAGGGGTGCGTTCAGGATTACGTTTCGGACAGACCTAAAATTCAAATTTTAGATATTTCGTAATCGTCATCATTACCGTCAACGGGGTTCTCTAACCTTTCTGGGGCCTCGGGACGACGTCTCCAACATTTCCTTGGCCAGCATCCGGGCCGCCTTTCCTTCTCCTCCCAACATTCGGGTCAGCTCCTTCTCCCGGTTTTCCCCCTCCAGCTTCTCCAGCTCGGCAAAGGTCCTCCCTTGGTCCACCCGCTTGGCCACCGCAAAGTGATCATCGGCCGCGGCTGCCACGGCCGGCAGATGGGTCAAACACAGGACTTGGTGACTTTTCCCCAATCCCCGTAATCGTGCCGCCACCGCCACGGCCGTCTCGCCTCCCACATTTGCGTCCACCTCGTCAAAAATCAGGATGGGAACCTCATCCCGCTCCGCCAACACCGTCTTCAGGGCCAACATCACCCGGGCCATCTCCCCGCTGGAAGCAATGCCCCGTAGGGGGCGCGGGCTTTCCCCGGGGTTCGGGGCAAACAAAAGCTCCACACTCTCCGCGCCGTCCGCTCCGGGCTCCTGCGGCTTGATCTCCACCTCCAATCGGCTTTGCGCAAAGCCCAGGCCCCGCAGTTGCTCGGTCACTTCTTTTGCGAAGCGCGGCGCGGCTTTTTTCCGGCCCTCCGACAACTGGCCGCAGGCCTGCCCATGCCGCCGGGCCGCCTCCTCCACTTCCTTGCCCAACGCTTTCTCGGTCCCGGCGGCGTCCGCCAACTCCTGCTGCCGCTTTTGCAACTCCCCGAGTCGGCTCAGGGCCGACTCCACACTGCCGCCGTACTTTTTCTTGAGACCGAGAACCACATCCAACCGCCTTTCCATCTCGGCCAACCGCTCTGCGTCCAACCCGACCTGTTCCGCCCGCTGCTCGGCTTCCCGCGCCAGATCCCGAAGTGTCTCCACCGCCTGCTCGTTTCTCGACCGCATCTCCGCGGCCGCCCCGTCGAGGCGCTCCCACTCCGCCAGCGCCTTCTGCACCTTGCCCAGAAAGCCCAGGGCGTTTTCTTCCCCGGACTCCAGCAGGCCGTTCACCTCGGCGGCCAACTCCACAATTCTTTTGCCGTGCCCTGCCGCCGCATGATCCCTTTCTAACTCCTCATCCTCCCCGGGCCGCAACCGGGCCTGCTCCAATTCCCGCACCTGGTGATCAATCAGCTCCTTTGTCGCTCCATCCGCTCCGGCCACCCGGCTCCGGAACTGCTCTCTTTTTTCCTCGGCCTCCCGCTTCTCTCGCCAGGCCAAACGCACCCTTTCCACCTCCTTCTCCAGCTCCCCAAATCGGTCCAGGGCCGATCGCTGCGTCATCGGCGAAAGCAGGGTCTGGTGATCGTGCGGCCCATGCAGGTCCACCAGCCGATCCCCCAACTCCTTCAAAATTCCCAGAGTCACCGCCGATCCATTCAGGAACTGCCGCCCCGTCCCTGTGGCACTGATCTGTCGCTTGATCACCAGCATGCCATCCGGATCGGCCTCCACCCCCTTGTCCTCCAGCCAATTGCGGAAATCCTCGGCCCCCCCCAGTTCCCCCTCCACCACACACCCCTCCGCTCCCGTCCGGACCAGGCTTTTGTCCGCCCGCTCCCCCAACAGGAGCAGAAACGCATCAATCAAAATGGATTTGCCGGCCCCCGTCTCCCCTGTCAGGACATTAAATCCCTTTCCGAGTTCCCACTCCACTTCCTCCACCACCGCCAGATTTTTGATCCGCAACCGCCTCAGCATGAACCAAAGATAAAGGGGACCGGGAAGATAGTAGATAGGGAATTTTCACCTTTTTGCCTCCTGCCTCTCCGTGACCACCGCCGCAAAGGCTGACCCCCTGCGGTGTTTCGTTTTCCGCATCCCCTTTCAAAAACAGAAATTCCTTTATCATGGCGGAGCGCCTGACCGGGAGAGCCGGGGGAAGGTCCCGGGGGGCCAATTTCGCTTTCCGCCTTTTACCTCCTCCCGCACGCTACCCAAACTCATGCGTCTAACCTTCCTTGGCACCGGCACCTCGCAGGGTGTCCCCATGCTCGCTTGTCATTGCCGGGTTTGCACTTCCACCGACCCCCGCGACCGCCGGTTCCGCTCCTCCGTTTGGCTTGAGGACCAAAATCTCAGCGTGGTCATCGACACCTCGCCCGACTTCCGTTCCCAAGCCCTCCGGGCCGGGATTCCCCGCCTCGATGCCGTCCTTTACACCCACAGTCATGCCGATCACATCGCTGGCTTTGACGACCTCCGAACCTATTCCGTCAAAAATGGGAATCGAATCCCTCTTTATGCCGATCCCTACACCCTCTCCCGACTCCACAAGGCCTTTGATTACGCCTTTGACGCCAATCACCGCAATTCCGCCTATGTCTGCCCGGAACCCCACCGGATCGAGGGCCCCTTCACGCTGGAGCCCGTCACCTTCACACCCTTGCCCGTTCCCCACGGTTCCATCATCACCACCGGTTTCCGGCTCGATCGGGACGGCCGCCCCCGGGCCGCGTATCTGCCCGACTGTGCGGCCGTTCCCGGAGCCGTGCGCGAACTCCTCCGCGATATCCCGGTCCTGATCATCGACGGGCTTCGTGACGAGCCCCATCCCACCCATCTCACCATTGCCGAAGCCATCGAAATCGCCCAAGCCGTTCGGGCCAAACAGACCTGGCTGACCCATCTGACCCACCTCACTCTCCACGCCGAGCGGGAAGCCTCCCTTCCGGAAAATGTCCGCCTTGCCTACGACGGCCTCTGTCTCGATCTCTAATTCTTCTCACTCCCCCCCTCTTTCCCTAGGATTGGTGGATGCGCTGGCATCTGCTTTTAGCTCTTACGGCGGCCACGGGGACCCTTGCCTGGGCCCAACCGAACAACCCACCCCCATCCAACCTCCCGGATTTGGCCGCCCACACCCTTGTCGTTTTCAACCAGGCTGATTCCGAATCCCGGTCCCTCGCGGAAACCTACGCCAAAGCCCGCTCCATCCCCGCCGACCGGGTGATCGGCCTTTCTTGCGCCCTCACGGAAGAGATCACCCGCGCCGATTTCGAAACCACCATCCGCAAACCGCTTGAGGAACTTTTCCAGTCCCGCGGCTGGATGAAGCGAACGGATAACTTTCTGCCCAACCCCGTCCTTGGCTTGGAGGGCAACGTTCCCGTCCAACAATCCAAGGAAAATCCCATCTGGATCATGGTCCTGATGCGCGGCATGCCCCTGAAGATCGCCGAGGATCCCACCATCCTCGCGCCGGAGAATCTCATGAGCCAGCTCCGCGCCAACGCCGCCTCGGTGGATTCCGAGCTCGCCCTCCTCCCCATTCAGGGTCTCCCGCTTTACGGCCTCATTGCCAACCCTTACTTCGCCGACAAGCGGATCCGCCCCTTCACCTCCTTCTTTGCCAACTACCTCATCATGGTCACCCGCCTGGACGGCCCCTCCCCCGGCATCGTCCGCCGCATGATCCAGGACGCCGTGGAGGTGGAGAAAACGGAACTTACCGGCCGCGCTTTCTTTGACCTCCGGTCCATTGAGAAAAAAGACGACCCCTACCGTCTGGGAGACGAATGGATTGAGCGAGCCGCCCTCCTGTTTCAGGCCCGCGGCTTTGAAGTGGAGATCGATCGGCGAGCTGAGGTCGCGCCGAAATACGCCCCGTGGGACCAGATCGCCTTTTACGCGGGCTGGTATACCGGAGATTTCCAGGGCCCCTTTGAACTGCCCACGGCCCGCTTCCGCCGGGGCGCCATCGCCTACCACATTCACTCCTTCAGTGCGGAAACGGTCCGCTCGGAAACCAAAAACTGGGTCGGCCCGCTTCTCTCCCATGGAGCCACCGCCACCATGGGCGCCGTCTACGAACCCTATCTGCGCTTCACGCCGGACATCAGCCTTTTTGTCAGCGCCCTCCTTTCCGGCCTCTCCTTCGCCGAAGCCGCCTACCAGTCCCAGCTCTCCCTTTCCTGGATGGTGACCTTTGTCGGCGATCCCCTGTATCGCCCCTTTCCCCGGAACTTCTACGAGAACCTGGATGCCGCCCAGACGGCTGACTCGCCCGATCTGCCCTGGTTCCGCCTCCGCAAAGTCCGCCTCTTGGCCAACGCTGGCTCCCTCTCCGAGACCAAAACCGCCGTGGCCAAACTCGTGGAAGACTTTCCCAAAAATGAAATTATTCTGGAGGGCGGGGCCGATATTTATAAGGACCTCAACGAGAAAAAGGACGCCACGGAGCTTTATGAAAAAGCCCTCGACCTGGTGGGTGAACGCGAGCCGCGCGACCGTCTTCGCCTCCTCATGAAACTGGCCGACCTCAACCGGCGCGACGACAAGCCCAAGGAGGCCCTCAAGCTCTACGAAAAACTGATGGTCGAATATCCCGAGGCGGCCAAGTCGCTCGGCCTCGGAGACCGTGCCGTCGCCTTTGCCTCCGGCGAAAGCCTTGATCTCCCGCCAGCCTTGAACAAATACAAACAGGAGGTCGAGGAGGCCCAGGTCGCCGCTGCCGTGGCCAAAGCGGCCGCCCAACCGCCCGCCCAGGCTAAACCCGAGGCCACCGCGGCCGATCAGGCCGCTGTCCTGAAAGCCACCTCCCCCCGCCCGGCTGTATCCGAACCCGCCATGCACAGCTCCCCCCTCCAACCCCCTGCCTCACCGGACACCACCAACTCCCCCACCCCATAACTCCCCGTCCTTTTGATTTCCGGAATTCCTCTTTCGCGCTAACGCCAATCATGCTTTGGATATCGGCGCTGCAGTTCGGGTCTTATAGCCGGATAGGTTTTCTCCCAAAACGAAGCCAGATCCTGCGTCACCTGCAGGGGCCTCTGATTCGGCCCTAAAATTTCCAACGTCACTGCGGCTTTCCCCCTTCCGATTACCGGCAGCTTTTTCAGGCCATACAAATCCTGGATTTTGGCTGAAATCACGGCCTCCCTCCCCTTGCCGTACTTCACCCTGGCTGACTTGCCGCCCGGCAGTGCAATCCTCTCGGGCGCCATTCGCTCCAACTCCGCCCCCCGCTCCTGGCCCAGCCAGTTGCGGATAGCGGACAAAGCGCTGGCTTCGTTCGCCTGCCTCCACGTTAAACAGCCCTTGCACTGCTCTTCCAGCACCCGGCGCTTCGCAGCCGAATCCCACACCGGCCATTTCTCAGGCTCCCATCCCCGCACGGTCTCCAACCGCTCCAACCAAGCATCCGCCTCCGGACTCCATCCCGGCCAGGCACATCTTTCTTCCAAAACGGCCTGAGCCAGCACCCCGGCGGCCTCGGCCCCGGCTTCCGCCTCCCGCCGTTTTTCCTCAAGAACCAGATCCCGAAACTGCACCTGATCCAGCCGCACCACCTTCCGTCCATTCTCCTCAAAATGGAGTCCTCGCATTTCTGAAAAATCCCCCGGAAACATCTCCCTTAACCATCCTTCCTCCACCGCCGTCACCAATCCCATCACCACCTCGACCTCCCCGTCGGTCCTGCCGATCTCCTTCAATTCCCCCGCCACCACCAGCGGACGGTCCCGCACCACACTTTCCCGTGCAATCGTTCCGCGCCGTCCTCCGACCAACGCACACCGCAGGGTGCCCCCGTCCAGCCGCCTACCCAAATGGTCGGAAAATCCCGCCAAAACACATCGCCGCAACTTTTCGCCCCCGGCCGGCTTCTCCTCTGGGCGGAGGCCCATGCCTTGGGCGATCTGCAAAAGCCGATCCCGCACCGCTCCCGCCTCGCGGGCTGCCCCCCCATGAATTCCCATCCTGCCACACGCCCCGGGATGAAATCGCTCCTTCTCCGCGAACCGCAAGGCTCGTAACCACACAAATAAATCGCTCTCCTCCTCCGCCTCCCAAAGGATCTCCGCTCCCTCCCCTTTTCTTCCGGCCATCCGCTGCAGCAAAGGTCGCCCCGAAAGCAAAGCCGCAATCCCGGCCGCTCCCCGCAGACAACCCTGCTCGCCGGCCTCCATCAACATCCGGGCCAACCGCGGATGCACGGGCCAGCCGGCCATCTTTTTACCGGTGGGTGTGAGGTCTCCTCCCGGCCCCGCCGTCGCGCCCAGGTCCGCCAACAGCCGTTCTGCTCGTTCTACCGATCCCTTGTCGGGCGGATCCACCCAGCGGAAATCCCCCAACCGCCCCGCCCCGGCCGCCGCCAGCACCAGGGCCGCCTCCGCCAGATCCAGGCGCCGTACTTCGGGTAACTCCGCCTTCTCCCGCTTGGGCCAGTCCGCTTCCGTCTCCAACCGCACGCATACTCCCGGAGCTGTTCGTCCCGCTCGACCCGCCCGCTGTGCCGCCGAGGCGTGACTGATTCTCTCCACCAGCAATGTCTCCAAACCGCGCCGAGGATCGTATTTGGCGATCCGGGCGAGCCCCCCATCCACCACCGCCTTGACGCCATCCAGAGTCAGCGAAGTCTCCGCCACATTGGTGGCCACCACCACCTTGGGCCGGTCATAACGCTGCAGCGCGGCGTCCTGCTCCGTGGGCGGCATCTCGCCGTGCAGGGCCAAGACCACTGCCTCTTTCTGCCCCAGTCTGGACTCCAGATCCCGCCGGCAACGGTTGATCTCATAGGCCCCCGGCAGGAACACCAAAACATCCCCTTTCCCCTCCCTCACCAACTGCGCCGCCTCCCGCGCCGCCACCTCCGCCACCCCCGAACCGCTCAGATCTTCCCGTTTGGGGAGATAACGCATCTCCACGGGATACATCCTCCCCTCCGAACGAAGCACCTCCGCCCCAATGGCCTTGGCCAGCTTCTCCGTTTCCAGAGTTGCCGACATCACGACAAGGATTAGATCCGGCCGGGCCGCCTCTTGTAGATTCAGGATCCTCCCCAGCGTAAGATCGCCGTAAAGATGCCTCTCATGAAACTCATCGCATAACACCGCCTGGACCCCTTCCAGCTTGGGCCGGGAAATCATCTGCCGGACCAGCACACCCTCGGTCACAAACCGGATCCGCGTCTTCGCCGATGTCAGGTCATCCAGCCGGATCGTGTAACCCACCTCCCCCCCCAGCTCCACCTTTCGCTCTTCCGCCACCCGTTTGGCCAACATCCTCGCCGCCAAACGCCGGGGTTGCAGGATGACCGCTTGGCCCGAGTCCCCCAGACACCCGCCCTCCAGCAACATTTGGGGGATCTGGGTCGACTTTCCGGATCCGGTGGGGGCCTCAATCACGATTCGCCGCTTCCCCGCACGAATGGCTTCCAGCAAAGGCTCCCGGATCTCCTCAATCGGCAAAGTCTTCGTCATCCAAA
>CAZWQT010000042.1:0-11090 GCA_964635945.1 uncultured Akkermansia sp.
CGGTTGGCGAGGGCGCTCACGAGATTTTGTGCCACATTTTGGGCGGCCAAAGGGAGTGCTTGGCGTTGGGATTCCGTCTGATCGCCTTGCACAAAAAAGGTGGTCGATCCGCTGGTAATGCTTTTGCCGATCACCTCTTTCTTCTCCTTCATGCTGTAGACGCGGTATTCCAGGGTGATGGTCAGCTGGTACTGTAGGGTGGTTAGGTACTGCTCGACCGATTGTTGAATCGGGGAGCGCTCGATCTTCTTGACGGTGACTTCCAGAATGGCGTCCGCCTCATCCTTGCGGGCGTGACGAAATGTCCCGTCCCGGTCGATCTCCTGAAGGATGGCGTTGGTGACGGGACCGGGAACGGCAGTCTCGTCAGTTTCATTCACCACGGAGGGGAGATATAGGATCCGAATATCCTGGAAACCGGCCCCTTTGGGAGTGTTGCCCATCTGATAGTTGCTGGCACAGGAGCAAAGCAGGGCCACCAGGGGCAGGAGGACGATGGAATTCATTGAGGCGGCACACTACGGGGTTCGGCCTGATGCCGCAAACTGATCTTGGAGCGATCCGGCGGGGTCGTCTGTTGCTTGGCCTCGGTCAAAAGGTCCTCCAAGACCCTTTTTCTCTGTTTGGCCTCCTGACCTTGCGGGGAATCCGGGCTCTGGCTGAGAACCTCGTTGTAATAAACCAAGGCGGCCGGATAGTTGCCGGCTTTGTCATAAAAACGGGCCACGGAAAGGGATCCGCCGCTCAGACGCTGCCTGAGCATTTCGATATTTTCTGCGGCCTGTTCCGTCTTGTCGCTGCGCTTAAAGCGGGCCACATAATCCTGAAAAGCCTCGATCCCTTTTTGGGCGGCGGTCTGGTCGTATTGGGGTTCACGGGCGGCCTTCATCCAGACAAAGCCGATCTGATACTGGGCATCATCAATCAGGTCGTTTTTGGGATATTTGTCCAAGACCTCCTCGTAAAACTTCACTGCCTCCGGCCATTTCCGCTGCTTTTCCCGGGCCAGGCCGCAGGAAAAAGTGGCCAAAGGCGCGTAGGAACCGAACGGGGCCGAGCGAATAATGGTTTCGTAAATCGTGACCACCTTGTTCATGTCGGCCGGCATGGGGATTTTCCACAGCATCTGGGGTTGCCCTGCGAGAAAGACGTTGCCGATGGCAAACATGCGCTCGATGGCCAGATCCCAGTACTGGTTGGCGGCCGACTCCTCCACAAGCTTCTTGTAGGCTTCGTAGGCATCCCAGTACCGGGCGAGGTGTTCCAGCATTTCTCCGGTTTTGTATTGGGCCTCCGTTTTTCTAAAATTGTCCGGATTTTCCTTGGCGAAATCCTGGTAAATCTTCAGGGCCTGTTCGAAATATTTCAGGGAGTTGGCATTGGAGTCTCCTCCGCGCGTTTCCGTCTCCTTGCGCAACCGGACGGCTTCCTCCCGCCGCTCCTTGCCGAGCTGGCGAGAGGCCGTCGCGGCCTCCTTGTCGCCCAACTCCTCCGCGCGATCGGCGGCGGCAAACTGCTCATCCGCCTCCCTTTCAATGGCCTCGATCTGCTCATAGGCTTTTCCGATGCTTTCGGCATTGCGGGCGGATTGCAGAACATCTGCCGGGGAACCCCGGTTGCCGAGGAGGTCTGACTCAAAAGTGAAGCCTTCTCCCGGAGTGTAGGTGGAGAAGTTGAGGGGAATGGTCGTGGCTCCCTGGGCCAGCCAGTTGCCTTTTGTGTCGATATAACCCCAGGCGGAGCTTTTTGACTCACCATTCATCAGATGAGGGCCAAGAAGAATCCGGGCTTTGCCTCCCGAAAATCCGTTTTCCACCCCCAGGATTTTCGCGGTCGTGTCCTGTCGTCCTTCGGTGCCTACCCGGGATGCGGCGGTACTGGCGGGAGCGGTGTGGGAAACAAAGGCCTCCTGGATCACTTCCTTGCCTTCCGGGTTTATAAAATACCAGTCCCCCCCGGAAAACTGATCGCCATCCCGCTTTCCACCAACGTTAACGGCAGCCAATCCTTCGGAAAAGGCAAGTACCTCGTCATACTTGGGACGGATGACAAACTCGCCCTTGCGGTCGAGATAACCCCATTTGCCGTCGGCCAAGGCTCCGCAACGGTCTTCCTGGAAAAAATAAACCTGCTCGAATCGCGGCGGGATCGTCATTTCTCCGGTCTTGGTGATAAAGCCCCATTTTCCTTCCCACTGCACCGCGGCCAGCCCCTGCCGAAACACAGCAGCACTTTCATACTTGGGTTCCACTAAAAATTTGCCCGATCGGTTGATAAAGCCCCACTTTCCCCCTTCTTTCACAGCGGCCGCCTGATCACTAAAAAGAAACGCCCCCTCAAAACGAGGTTCGATGATGAATTTACCTTCCCCGTTGATGAAACCCCATTTTCCCTCGATTTTAACAGGGGCCAAAAAATCCGAAAAAGGAAGAGCGTCCTCGTACTGGGGTTCGAGAACAAATTTACCGGCAGGGTTGATAAAACCCCAACGCCCCCACCACGCTTTTTTGGGGCGAAGATCCACCCCGGAGTCTGACTGGGAAAAGGTTGAAATGGAAAAAGCGGAAATGATGCAAAACCCTGCAAGAAAGCATTTTACAGTTCGAAAAAGGGTCACGCCAATGTCAGCTTATGAGGTTCACGTGACGCGTCAAGGAAGGGGAATTATGTCGTGGGTTTATGGTTCGGGGGGTATTGTTTGGTCATGGGTATAAATTTTTTTCAGGCCGTTTTCACGGTACTGGCAGTTTCCGGGTTCGTTGCTTGGGCTGAGGAGAAACCGGCAGAGGTTTCGGGCGGGGAATTTCTGGTGATGACGTACAATGTGGAGAATCTTTTCGACGTGGATCGGGTGGCAAAGTTTGATGATTACATCGAAACCCCGGATGATCCCAACAGCTACGGTCCGACCAAGTTATTGGGGAAACTGCGCGGGATTGGTAAGGTTCTGCAGTCGACACAATCCGGGCAGGGGCCCGAGATCCTGCTTCTCAATGAAATCGAAATCGACTTCACCCCGGAGAGCAAGGTGGCCAACTATGATGAATTTTTAGCGAAATACGCGGGCACGACCGCAGAAAAGATGCTGACGACGGAGCTCACGGACGAGCTGCGTGGTTTGCCAGCCGAGGCTTGGCTGATCAAATATCTGGAGGATCTAGGGATGAAGGGCTACCGGCCTGCCGTGGGAAGGGATTATCCTGATCCCGCGGGGCGCGATAATATCGCCCAGAAAAACGTGGTTCTCAGTCGACTTCCCATTTTGGAGACCGTCACTCATGAAACTCCGGCGGCTCGGGGTGTGTTGGAGGCCAAGATCGATCTCGGCGAAAAACCCTTGGTGGTCCTGGTGAATCACTGGAAAAGTCAGGCTGGAAACCCGGCTGCAGAAAACCAGAGGCTCGGAAACGCCGAAACCGTTCGCAAGCGGTTGGATGAAATTCTCGCTCAGAATCCCTCCGCCGAGGTCATTGTGGCAGGGGATCTGAATTCCCATTATAATCAGGGGCAAAGGTATCCGTTCATGCCTAAGACCGGGGTCCAAGACGTCCTGGGGTCCCAGGGCGACAAGGCCGCCATGGGAAAAGCAGATGGGCCGTTTCTCTACAACCTTTGGTACGAAAAGCCTGTGGAAGAGCGCTATTCTGACGAGTACAGCGGGGAGTGGGGGACCCTGATGCAGATGCTGGTAACCCGCGGGCTGTTGGATGGCAGGGACGTGGAATATATCGACGGGACCTTTGGGCAGGTTTTTGTCGACGGCGTGAATCGGCAACCCCCGCTGGGCCTGCCTTGGCGGTGGACGAACTATGGTTCTGGTTATGGCACCAGCGATCACTTTCCGGTTGCCGCCAAATTCAAAACTCTGAAAACGTCAGATGCCCGCACCTTGGCCAATCCTCCCGGCGGGGTGCAATCCCCCAAGGAGCCGCTCAAGGTGTCTTTTGAAAAAATCGATCGTGCCAAGCTCCGCTCCGCCTCCGTCCTGAAGGAGGCAAATTCCGAGGAGATGGCCAAGGCGATGGGGGAAATTTTTTCAGTCGAAAGCACCCTCTCGAAGGTGCGCCCGCTGGAGGTGGAGGTGGATGGGCGGCCCTACTCCCTTCACTCTTTTGATAAAAACCTTAGGGACGTTCTGCGACTCAAAGAAAAGGGGAAGAAATTTCAGTTCATCGGCGAACTGGGTCTGTTTAAAGGTAAACTCCAGTTTGTGATCCACGATCCAAGCTGGATCAAGTAGGGGAAGGGGCGCTCAGGCCCGATTCGCTTCGCGGGTCAGTCGCCCGAGGCGTTGCTCAATCTCCGGCGTGAGCTGTTCCCAGAGAAATCGCCAAGCCCAGTTCCCACCCTCCCGGCCTGGCACATTCATGCGGGCGGAGGATCCCATTCCCAGCACGTCTTGCATCGGATAGAGAGCCGTGTTGGCATTGGAACGAAGGGCCAAGGCAATGAGATCCCAGTGAATCTGGGAACCGTCGCAGTGCAAATAGGTCCGAACCGTGTGTCGCTCCCGCTCGATTTGTTCGGCGGACCGGGTGGAGTCTTTGCCGGGTTCGCTGCGGTACCAGCCCACGGTGGTGTCGTTGTCATGGGTCCCGGTGTAGACCGCGCAATCCTTCGGATAGCTTTCCGGCCGGAATTCGGCCGCCTTCGGGTCGTCTCCAAAGGCAAACTGAAGAATTCGCATTCCTGGATATCCTAATCCGTCTCGCAACTGTTCCACGTCCGGGGTGATCACACCAAGGTCCTCCGCAATGATCGGCATCTCGCCCAGAGCCTTCTTGGCGGCGTCAAAGAGCTTCCGTCCAGGGCCCGGCACCCAACGGCCCTTGATGGCAGTCTCTTCGGTGGCAGGAATTTCCCAATAGGCGGCAAAGCCGCGGAAGTGGTCGATGCGGACGATGTCATACAGTGCGAAGGCGGCCTTCAGGCGGGAAGTCCACCATGCATACCCCTCCTTTTCGTGGGCATCCAGACGGTACAAGGGGTTGCCCCAGCGCTGGCCGGTGAGACTAAAGTAGTCAGGGGGCACCCCGGCGACAACCGTGGGCTGGCCGTTGGGTTCCAGGGAAAAAAGATCGGGGTGGCACCAGACATCGGCGCTGTCGTGGGCCACAAAAATTGGGACATCCCCAATGATCGAGATCCCGCGGCCTCTGGCCTCTCGCCGGAGTGCATCCCACTGGTGAAAAAAAAGAAATTGAAGAATTTTGGCGTGTCGGATTCCCGTCGCGTGCTCCTTGCGGGCGGCTTGGAGGGCGCCAGCCTCTCGGCGCACGAGGGGAACCGGCCAGTTGACCCACGGGCCGTTGCCGTGGTGCTTTTTGAGTGTGGTGAAAAGAGCGTAGTCCTCGAGCCAGAAATGATTTTCCTCCTCAAACTTGGCCAGACCGGATTTGAGCTGAGCCGAGGCGCGACGGGCGAAGGAACGGGCCGCCTTTTCGAGGATCGGGACCCGGGCCTCGATGACGGGGCCGTAATCCACACGGTCCTGGGGGAAAGAGGGAAAACCTTTCAAATCCGCCTCCAAGAGGAGTCCTTCCTCCAGCAGGGCGTCGAACGAGATCAACATCGGATTGCCGGCAAAAGTGGAGAGGGTTTGATAAGGGGAATCGGCGTAGCCGGTGGGACCAAGGGGCAGAACCTGCCAAAGGCGCTGGGACATCCCGTGCAAATGGGCCAACCAGCGGTGGGCCTCTGGGCCGACTTCCCCGATGCCGTAGCGGCCGGGCAGGGAGGTGGGGTGAAGCAGGATGCCGGCGGCGCGCGGAAAACTCATGGAGCGGGGTGATTAAAAACGGAAACCGAAGGGCGGGGAAGGGGGGAAATCAGCGGATGAATAACCAACCGGCAAGAAACAGAATCGGAAGGAGGATGGGCAAGGTGTACCGGATGATGTAGCCAAAAAAGGACGGCGTACGAATTTTGGCGGCATCCGCGATGGATTTTACCAGTAGGTTGGGGCCATTCCCGATGTACGTGCAGGCACCGAAGAAGACTGCCCCCAAGGAAATGGCGGCCAACGTGTGGGGATCTTGGGCGGCGAAGAGTGCCACGTCCTTGGGATCCAGCAGGTGGAGTGGTGGTTGCTGCAGGGTCAGGGCGAGGGTGAGGAATGCGAGGTAAGTCGGGGCATTATCCAGGAAGGCGGAGAGGCTTCCGGTCATGAAATAAAATTGGAGGTTGCTCGGATGTCCGAAAACGCCGGCATGAACGGTCAGGGTGTGAATGACCGGCACGAGGGTGGCAAAAATCCCCAGGAACAGCCATGCGACCTCCCGGAGGGGCTCAAAAGTGAAATCATTTCGCTCATGGATGACAGGATTCGTGAAGCGGTGGGACAGCCAAGCGGCGACTCCCATGATCACCTCAGGAACACCCCAAGGGGCGCCCCAACCCCGCAAAAGCACGGCTCCCAGGATGACCAAAACGAACCACACATTTTTTGCGCCATCCAGACGGAAGGTCTCGCGGGCGGTTTCCTTCTCCCGGACCGGTCGCGGGGCCTTCCGGAAATTGATCCAATCAAAAACGTAAAAGACCGCCAGTAGGAGGCCGGTCACCAGAAGCCAATCCGGCCAAAGGTGGGTGAGGGTCCAGAAAAAAGGCACCCCCCGCAAATAGCCGAGAAAAAGAGGAGGGTCTCCGACGGGGGTTAGGCAGCCCCCCACGTTGGCGACGATAAAAATAAAAAAAACAACATGAAAGCCGGTGACGCGGTAGCGATTCATCCGGATCCAAGGTCGGACCAGAAGCATGGCCGCCCCAGTGGTGCCCAGAAGGTTGGCGAGAAGTCCCCCGACCGCCAAAAAGAGGACGTTACGTGCTGGGGTGGCTTCGCCAGCCACGCCGAGATGAATTCCCCCGGTTACCACGAAGAGAGACCCGATCAGGGCCATGAAGCTGAGATACTCCTGGAGAGAATGAGTCAGTGGTTCGGCTTGGCGTCGGCCGATTAGGTAGTAGGTGATTACGATCGCCGCCATGCAGACGCTAAAAATGTGGTAGCGCTGGTGCCAAAGCTTGGGGGTCAGCATCGGTCCGAGGGCAATCGCGGCCAAAAGAGCCACAAACGGAGCCAGGATCCATACCGGGGGAGCGGCCCCCAAATCCATAATAGCAAAAGGCATCCTGCTTGGATGCAGGGGGTTAATAAGTGGGTCAAGAGGAACTGATTCTTGGCCCCCAGCCTTGCCCTTGTCGCGAGTCCGCCTAGCTTCATGACCATGGCTGGGACCGTCACAGGGGCAATGGGTTACAACTCCAAAGTGGAAGGGAACATTGTGCTCACCACGCTGGATGCCGCGGTCAACTGGATGCGAAAAAATTCCCTTTGGCCGATGCCGATGGGGTTGGCCTGTTGTGCCATTGAGTTAATGGCCTCCGCCTCCTCCCGTTTTGACATTGCCCGTTTCGGCGCCGAGGTGATGCGGTTTTCACCCCGGCAGTCTGACCTGATGATTGTGGCCGGAACCGTCACCTACAAAATGGCACTGGCCACCAAGCGGATCTGGGACCAGATGGCCGAACCCAAGTGGTGTATTGCCATGGGGGCCTGCGCCAGCACCGGCGGGATGTACCGGAGCTACGCCGTGTTGCAGGGAATCGACCATCTCATTCCCGTGGATGTTTACGTTTCCGGTTGTCCTCCCCGGCCCGAGGCGGTGCTGGAGGCTTTGATGAAGCTGCAGGACAAAATCGCCCACAGCCGCGGGGTCGTGCTCAACCAAAAACAGGCGGTATGAGCGAAGCTGCAGCCGACGCCACAGCCGATCTGATTTCCGCAGTCAAGATCCTGCCTGACTTTCGGGGCGAGTCCTCCTGGGAGGTTCCTAAGGAACGGCTCGTCGAATTGATGACCGCCCTCAAAAAAGAAGGAATGACGTATCTCGTTGATCTCACCGCCGTGGATAACCATGGCGAGCATCCTCGGTTCGAGGTGGTGTATGAACTCTGCGACTTGTCCGCCCGTCGTCATCTCCGGGTGAAAACACGTGCGGGAGAAGGAGAATCCGTTCCTTCGGTCTCCTCAGTCTGGAAGGGGGCTGATTGGCACGAGCGCGAGGCTTGGGACATGGTGGGCGTGCGCTTTTCGGAGCATCCCGATTTGCGAAGAATCCTGATGTGGGATGGATATCCGCACCATCCTCTGAGGAAGGATTTCCCGCTGGAAGGATTGTCCACGGAAATGCCTGACATTGCCTTTACCGCCAAGGCTCCCTTGGAAGGCGGGCCCTTCGTCACCAGTCCGGCGCCCTTTTCCCATGAACGGGAGCCACGCGCCCGTCCGGCAGAGGAGCGAAGTCTGTGAGCACCGCCACCACCACCATGGAGTTTGGGGATACCTTGGCCCGGACGGCGGAGATGGCCCCTCAGCTCGATGTCGGGGAAAAGCTGGTCCTCAATATTGGACCCTCTCATCCCAGCACTCACGGGGTTTTGCGTCTGGTGCTGGAATTGGACGGGGAGGTTATCACCAAAGCGGACACAGACATCGGCTATCTCCACCGCGGAGATGAAAAAATCGCCGAAAACATGACCTGGAACCAATTTGTTCCCTACACGGACCGACTGGACTACCTGGCGCCTTTGGCCAACAACGTCGCTTATGCCTGCGCGGTGGAAAAGCTGATGGGCTACGAGCTTCCGCCCCGGGCCAAGGTCACACGGGTGATCTGCTGTGAGTTGGCCCGCATCTCCGCCCATCTCCTTGGTTTGGGCGCCTTCGCGATGGACGTGGGCGCGATGACGATGTTTCTCTACACCTTCACCGAACGGGAGAAAATTTATAATCTCATCGAGCTCCTTACCGGGGCACGTTTCACCACGAGCTTCACGCGGGTGGGCGGCCAGACCCGGGACCTTCCTCCGGGGTTTCTTGAGGGGGTGAAGGAGTTCAGTGAACAGTTCGTCGGGCGACTGGATGAATTTGGAAAAATGTTAAACCGGAACCGCATCTTTGTGGACCGCACCAAGGATGTGGGGGTGATTTCCGCCGACCTCGCGCTCGATTTCGGTCTGACCGGGCCGAATCTCCGTGGTTCGGGCAACGATTACGATGTCCGGAAATACTTTCCCTATCTCGGCTATGAAACGTACGACTTTGAGGTTCCGGTCGGCCAAACGGGTGACTGCTACGACCGTTTCGCCGTCCGTATGGAAGAAATGCGCCAGAGCGTGAAGATTCTTCTTCAGGCGGTCGCCAAGATGCCGGGGGGCGCCTGGATGGTGGATGACCCGAAGAATGTGCTTCCGCACAAGGACAAGGTGCTGACGAAGATGGAGGAGTTGATCCACCAGTTCCTCGTGGTGACTCAGGGTCCGGATGCCCCTGTCGGCGAAGTTTATTTTGGGGCGGAGAATCCGAAAGGAGAGTTGGGATTTTACCTAAACAGCCGGGGAGGGGGCGTGCCGCACCGGCTGAAGATTCGTGCCCCATCTTTTTGTAATCTGGGGATTCTGAACACCCTTTTGCCGGGGCACACGGTCAGCGACGTGCCGGCTGTCCTGGGAAGCATTGATTTTGTCATGGGAGAGTGTGACCGATGAGTGTTCCCCTTGTGGCCGGCACCGAAAACTGTGCAGGACCGGAAAAAGGGGAGATTCCTGCCGACCTACTGCAAAAAGGCGACGAAATCGTGAAGCAGTATCCTGCCTCGAAGCGCAGTGCGGTGCTGCCACTCCTGCACCTTTGGCAGGAGCAGTTCGGTTATATCGGGCCGCGGGGGGTGGAGTGGATTGCGCAAAAGCTGGATTTGCAGGAAATCCAGGTGCTCGAACTCGTGACCTTTTACCCGTGGTTTCGGCAGCAGCCTTATGGGCGGTTTCATTTCCGTGTCTGCCGGACCTTGCCATGTGCGCTGGGGGGTGCCGGGAAGACCTTTGCGGCGCTGGAAAAGCTGCTGGGCGTAAAGGGCGATCCTCATCATGGGGCTCTGATTAGCGAGGATGGAAAGTTTTCCCTGGAATACTCGGAGTGCCTGGCCTCCTGCGGAACAGCGCCGGTGATTCTCTGTAACGACGACTTTCACGAGAAGGTGGATGAGGCGCGCGCGGCCGAACTGGTCGCGACGTGCCGGTAAGGCGGACATGGTGGCCCAAGAACGACGCCTGATCCTGAAGCACATCGATGTGCCCGGATACACCCCGGACATCGCCTGTTATCGTAAGCACGGGGGTTATGAAACCCTCCGGAAGGGACTTTCCCTTGGAGCAAATGCCATTCGGGACGAGGTGAAGAAGAGTCAATTACGAGGTCGTGGGGGTGCCGGATTTTCCACAGGGATGAAGTGGAGCTTTATTGACCCCGCCAAGGTCACGAAGCCCATTTACCTCATCTGCAATGCGGACGAGTCGGAGCCCGGCACCTTCAAGGATCGTCAGATCATTCATAAGGATCCCCATCAACTTCTCGAAGGGATGATTCTCAGCTGCTTCGCCAACGGGGTGAAGCTGGCCTATCTCTATATACGGTGCGAGTTCACCACGGGATGGAAGATTCTGGAAAAGGCCATCGGGGAAGCGAAGGCGGCCGGATTTCTTGGAAAAAACATCCTAAACACCGGCTACGACCTTGAGATTCACGTCCATCGCGGGGCCGGAGCTTACATCTGCGGCGAAGAGACCGGGCTGATTGAGTCCCTGGAAGGAAAGCGAGCCTACCCGCGGATCAAGCCGCCTTACTTTCCAGCCGTGTTGGGCCTCTACATGTGTCCCACCATCGTCAACAACG
The DNA here is from genome assembly GCA_964635945.1 of uncultured Akkermansia sp. Lineage (GTDB taxonomy): Bacteria > Verrucomicrobiota > Verrucomicrobiia > Methylacidiphilales > Verrucolacustridaceae > Verrucolacustris. The sequence continues at coordinate 10,733 of CAZWQT010000042.1, forward strand.
TGGAGACCCTGTGTAACGTCAGGCACATCGTGGAGATGGGGGGCGAGGCCTTCGCCAAGATTGGAAAACCCAACAACACCGGCACACGAATCCTTTGTGTGAGCGGGGATGTGATGAAACCGGGTTATTATGAGTTTGAATGTGGCGCCCTGACCTTGGGGGAGCTGATCCACGAGGTCTGTGGCGGGGTGCGGGGCGGAAATCGGTTGAAGGCGGTGATTCCCGGGGGTTCCTCGGCCAAGGTTTTACGGGCCGGGGAGGTGTATAAATTCAAGCAGAAGGCTCCGGATGGAACCATGGTCGACAAGGAAATGAAGTTGGAGGATATCCCTCTCGACTTTGACTCCCTGGCCGCGGC
>CAZWQT010000043.1:0-10758 GCA_964635945.1 uncultured Akkermansia sp.
AGCTCGTTGCCGAGGGCGGAGCTGACCCGACGCAGGCGCTGGATCTTGTCGACGAGGTGGACGGGGAGGCGGACGGTTTTGCCTTGGTTGGCGAGGGCCCGGCGGATGGACTGTTTGATCCACCAGCAGGCGTAGGTGCTGAACTTCACCCCGCGGCTGGGCTTGAAGCGGTCCACCGCCTTCATCAGGCCGAGGTTGCCTTCGGAGATAAGATCGAGAATCGGCAGGCCGCAGTGGTTGTAATCGGCGGCGATTTTCACCACGAGGCGGAGATTCGATTTGATCATCAACTCGCGGGCCTGCTGGTCACCGCGGCGAACGCGGCGGGCGAGTTTGACCTCCTCGGTCCGATTGAGGAGGGGGGTCTCACCGATGCCCTTGAGGTAGGACTGGAGGGCGGCGGGGAGATCTTTCTCCCGAACAACCGGAGCCTTTTCTCTGGTGACTTCCATGTTTGTTTTCATAGAGGGTTAGAACGTCATGATTGGATAACGTTCGGACTTTTTTTAGGGAGCGCAAAAATTGTCAAGAGGGAAAGATAAAAAAACATCCACAAACCGTTGATGAACAGATAAATAAAAATATTATAAAAAAGCGAAAATTAGCCTTAAATTTCCTACACGATCTTCCGCACGGACTTTTTTTGGCAGATCGTTTTCAAAATACCTGGTTACGTTTTCATGGCGAAACGGGCGCGGGGCGCCTCATTTTGGACACGAATTGGGAAGCATCAGGTGGGAAGTGGCGGGGGAGATTAGATTCCCTAAGCTCACGAGATGCCAAAAGTCGCCCAGATGACGGATTGGGTGATTGAGCCCAAAGATCGGGGAATTTATCTCCCGCAGGTGGATCTTTGGATGGATCCCCAGCGTCCCCAAAAACGTGCCTTGGTTTCCCACGCGCATTTTGATCACCTTGCTCCCCACGGGGAAATTTTGGCGAGCCCTCCCACGGCCCGTCTGCTGAAGGCCCGCACACCCAAGGGAACGAAGATCCGGGAAATTCCTTTTGGAAAAACGTTTCCGCTGGGTGGGGGCGCGGTCCTGAAACTGACGCCGGCGGGCCACATTCTGGGATCGGCGATGGCCTGGATCGAACGCCTCCGGCCAAGTCGGACAACCTTACTGTACACCGGGGACTTCAAGTTGCGGCAGGGTGGTTCTTCCGAATCCTGTCGCCCGATGAAGGCCGATGTGCTCGTGATGGAGACGACCTACGGGCTGCCGCGTTACCAGTTTCCGCCGGCCCCGCAGGTGATGCAGGACATTCTCGCCTTTTGCCAAGGAGCGGTCGAGGACGGGGAAGTGCCAGTCCTGCTGGGTTATTCTTTGGGTAAGAGCCAGGAGCTGTTGGCCGGTTTACAGAAAGCCGGCCTGCCGATCCTGCTACATCCCTCCGTGCACCGGATGACCGAGATTTATCGGGAGTTGGGGGTGAAATTCCCCGAGACGCAAATTTGGAAAAAGTCGGGACGGAAAGCGGAAAAGGTCGTGGTGATTTTCCCCCCGCAGGCGGCCCATTCCGTCCAGCTGCGCGGGATCCCCAACCGTCGGGTTGCGGCGGTGACGGGATGGGCCCTGGCCCCAGGAGCGAATTACCGATTGGGGTGTGATGTGGCGTTTCCACTTTCCGACCATGCCGACCATGCGGAGCTGAAGGAGTTGGTGAAAAAGGTCGCGCCGCGGGAAATTCGCACCCTGCACGGGTTTGCGGCGGAGTTTGCGGCGGAACTGCGGGAAGAGGGATGGAACGCCTGGCCGGTGGAAGGGGACACCCAGCTCTCGCTGGGTTTGGCTGCCCCATCCGGAAAGAAGGCTGAAAAAGCGGCAAAGGATCCAGGTCCGGTTCCAAAGTCGGAGTTCGGGTCCTTTGTGGAGACGCTGGAACAGGCCTCAGCCACGTTTCGCACCCAAACCAAGACGGAGAAACTGGCGGGGTTGTTCCGGTCGCTTCCCGTGCCTTCCCTGGAGGTGGCGGTGCGGATGTTAGCCGGGCAGGGAGCGACCTTGCAGGTGGGGCTGGCTCTGATCCGCCGGGCGGTGTTGGAGGAGTTGGAGTTGGATCCCCAGGCGTGGAAGGAGGCGTATGCCCGGCACCAAGATTCAGGTCGAACCGTCGGTGAGCTGCTGACGGGAAAGTCGAAACTGCAGAAGTGGAGCTTGGAATCCCTGGGTCGGGAGCTGGAGAAGCTGGCGAAGGAAAGGGGACCGACCGCCAAGCTGGCGATTTTGAAAAAATTGTTCCGTTCCATGCATCCGCTGGAAGGCACGTGGCTGCTCAAGATCATGACCGGCGGGCTGCGGGCGGGCGTGCAGGAGGGACTGGTCGAGGCGGCCTTGGCGAAAGCGTTTGATCAGTCCCCAGAAGAGGTGCGGAAAGCCCACATGTTGACCGGGGATTTGGCCGCAGCGGCGAACCTGGCCAAGACGGGAAAGTTGGAAAAAGCAGAGCTCAAGCCGGGTGTGCCGGTGAAATTGATGTTAGCCAGTCCGGAAAAGGATACGGCCTCGATTTTGAAACGGCTGGAGGGCGGCGAGGCCTGGGCGGAGGACAAATACGACGGGATGCGGGCCCAGATTCATTGGGGCAAAGGGAAGGCGGAGATATACAGCCGGGATTTGAAGCCGGTCGGAGATTGCTTTCCGGAACTGGTGGAGGCGGCGGGTCGTCTGCCTGGGGAAGGAATTCTGGATGGAGAGGTGCTGGCTTGGGAGGAGGGCCGGCCGTTGCCTTTTTCGAAATTGCAACGTCGGCTGGGCAGAAAAGAGGCAGATTTGTTTTTCCGGCAGGAAGTGCCGGTAGCCTTTGTGGCGTTTGATCTTTTGGCTTACCGGGGAGCCGGTTTTCTTCAGGAGCCCTGGCAAAAACGCCGGAAGAAGCTGGCCGAGCTGATGGCCAAGGCACCGAAGGGTCTTCTTTTGGCGAAAGCCACCTTGGTGAAAGATGGGGCGGTTTTGGAAAAGAGATTCGTGGAGGCGCGGGAGGCGGGAAATGAGGGACTGATGGTAAAACGGGCGGACAGTCCGTACCAACCGGGTCAAAGAGGGCAGCTTTGGCTCAAGTTGAAAAAAACGATGGCCAGTTTGGATTGTGTGGTCACGGCGGTGGAGTGGGGGCACGGAAAACGAAAAGGGCTGCTTTCCGACTACACGTTTGCCGTGCGGGATGGAAAAGGAGCCCTCAAGACGATCGGGAAGGCGTACTCAGGTTTGACGGACGAGGAGTTGGCAGAGTGGACGGAGATTTTCAAGGATCTGACAATTGAGGTGAAGGGACGAAAGCACCGGGTTCGACCGGAGAAGGTGGTGGAGGTGGCGTTTGATGCCGTGCAGCCAAGCGATCGGCACGATTCTGGCTTTGCGCTGCGGTTTCCGAGGATTGTGCGGATGCGGACGGACAAAAAAGCGGAGGAAGTGGATACCTTGGCGACCGTCGAAAAACTGATCCCGGGCTGATAATTGGCAGGAGGTGGAAAGTGAAAGGCGGGATGGGGTATTAGGTGTTTTGTCCTTAGTCATGGAGGGAAGCTGTGCACCTAAGGGTTCCCTCCATCACTAAAGCCTAAACGACTAAAAAGCTTCCGACGGATTCCACCTAACCCCTTCCACCTTTCACTAAACATTCGGCCAGCCGGGCACGGCTTTTTGGAGATACTTCCGTAAACTGTCCCAAGCGGCGGAGTCGCGACCTTCCTCAGACTCAAGCCGCGAGCGAAGCCACCAAAAGTAGAGCGGGACCTCGGGGCGTTCGGTCACCTTTTCCAACACCACGCGGGCGCCGGTAAGGTCGCCGTTTTTGCGGCGGGTTTCGGCCAGGACGTAGGCGGCGCCGTAGTCGCGCGGACTGCGGTACCAGCGGGACTCTGCCTGGTTCGGCGGGCAGGGGTCGTCCGGCAGCGTGGGCGGAGGAAGATACTGTGCGACCAGCTGGAGAGCCTCTTGAGTCCGTCCGGTCTTGGCCCAGAGCTGGGCCAAAATCGGCCAGCCCTCCTCCTGCCAGGACGGTTTCGTTTCCAGGAGAGGAAGGAGGGTGTCGGCTTCCCCGCGCTGGGCCCACGCCACCAGGAGAGTGCCGATGGATTTCGGGGGCCAGCCCTGCAGGTCGGGGTTGGCGGCCAGGATCCCGGCCAGCGCCGGCCCGAATTTTTCCGGCGGCAGGCGCGTGAGATAGAGGGAGACCAGCTCCGGCCGGTCCTGGATCAGCGGAAGAATCTGGCATTCCAGCTTCGGGGCCCGTTGGCTCATTCGCAGCATGTGTTCCACCACGTGTTCCGGCCCGCGGTTGTCGGCCAGCTTGAAGCGGGACCGGGCGAGGGCCTCCTGATAGGCGGGCAGGGCCAGTTCCGGTCGGTCGGGCAGGATTTCCAGCCAGGCGGTGGCCTGGTCGAGCGGCACAATGAAGAGAAACGGTTCCAGCTTGGCTTGGATCGCAAATTCCGCGGTGGTTTCCTTTTCGGAATCCTCGAAAAAGAGCAGGGCCTTGCCGTACAAGAAGCGGAGGACCGAATCGTAAGGGGCCAAGGCCCGTCCCTGCTCGGCTGCCTGCAGGGCTTTGTCGATCGCCCCGGCCTTCCACTCGGCCCCGACCGCGGTTTTGGCCCGGGCGGCGGCGACGGTGGCCGGCCAGTCCCGGGCGGTGGCGACGCCCCAGGTCCAGAGCAGGGCGACCAGGGACAGGGCCGATCCGAGACCCCGGAACAGCCAAATTTCCCATGGGGCGGGCGCGCGGTTTTCCCCCTCCTTTTTGCGGGCGCAGATTAGGCCAGCCACCATGAGGATAGGCCAAACGGTGCCGATGCGGTGGCCGGCGACGTCGACGAAGGAGTGCAGCCCAAAGGCCAACACAGCCGCGGCCCCGGCGGAGCGGGTGATCCAACCCTCCTTGTTGCGGCCGGGGCCGGCCTGCCGAAGCAGGAGAAAGATTCCCGCCAGCAGGACGAGCGTGGCGGGCCATCCGAACTCGCACAGGAACCAGACCCAGTCGCTCTCGGGGTGGATGGCCTGCGACTGGGTGGCGGCGGTGCGTTCCCGGTAAGGGGGAAAGAAGTAACGAAAATTCCCCGGACCGGTGCCCAGCCAGGGGTGATCCGCGGAAAGTCCCAGGGCATCCCGCTGCAGCAAGAGACGGAAATCCAGCGTGGAGTCCGATTTTTCCTCCTCCGGACCGGCTTTGGTCTGGATCTCGGCAGGGTTGACGACGGCGTTTTTCATCCGCTCCAGCGGGCGTGCCCCTTGGTAGAGGAGGGTGGTGGCGGCCAGGGCGGCGCCCGCGAGCAGAAAAATGCCGACCTTTTTGTTCGGTCCGGCGACGGTTTGGGCGACGGCCCAGGCGATCAGGCCGAGGAAGAAGATCGCGAGCCCGCCGCGGGAGGAGTTGGCGGCGAGGCAGGTGAGGATGGCTGCCACGCCGAGGAACGAAAATCCCGCCGGGACAAACCTCTGTTTGCGGATGTCGGCATAGATGGTCCCCGCCAGCAGGATGCCGGCGATCGCCAGCCAGTTGGACATGTGGTTGGGGTTGGGAAAGATTCCGTAGGAGTTGGGGGTGGTGAAAGGGAAGGGCCAGTGGCGGGTTTGGAAGATCAGGGCCAGGATGCCGGTGGTTGCGACTAGCCAACCGTAGGTCCGAAAAATCCAAAGGCGTTTTTTTTCTCCCTGGGGATTGCCGAGGATCCAACCGAGGACCAGGAGTGCCGTCCCGAGGAGGAAGGAGGACTCAAGAGAGACTCCAAGTTGGGTCGCCGCGGGAGGAAGGCCTGCGGGGGTTGGTTGGAAAAACGAGGATATTATAGTCAAAAAAAACCAGGTGCCTGCCCAAAGATAGTAACCTTTGGGAAGGGAGGATGAGATCCCCCAAATTAAAATGCACAAGCCATTGATCAATAAGAATATACCTATTGGAATCGGTTGGACCATGCCTCCAAACAGAGCAGAGGCAAAAAAAAGAAACGGAGCTAAAGCACTAATGGTCAACATATAATAAATTATATACTTAATTCAATACAAGCAAATTACTTACAGAAGATTTAAACGCAGGTTCATGTAAATTAATGACTTTTGAGACAATACTGTAACATTTTCACCCTTGAAGTTTTTCATAAAGCGATTATATTTTCCCATCATGAAAAGTAGTTACGCACTCGCTCTGTTGGCACTGTTACTTCTCCTAGCGTCTTTTGAGGCTCAAGCCCAGCGCCGACCTCGCACCACAGCTCCCACTTCCACCACCACCAGCACCAACACCACGGTAACGGTCATCAGCAACAACTAGGATTCCTTTTGAACGAACCGGGAGAAGTTCTTGTCCAATCATCAACAACAAGAACCAATCCATGAGTTCCTTGCTTCAACCAATCTTCCTGCAAATTCCATCCACTCACCTTGGGAAGGTTCATCGTCGGTATTGAAAGGCGGGTCAACCATGAAAAAAATCTTCGCTCTTCTTACCCTTTCGTTAATCGCAGGCAATTATCTATCCCAAGCGCAAACCTCTCTTTATTGGGATGCCAACGGCGCAACGACTGGACTTGGCGGAACCGGCAACTGGACGACCACAGGAGCGAATTGGGCGACCAATAATTCTTCCGGAACCGCATCAGTCGGCAGCGGCGCGTGGACCTCAGGGAACGGAAACATCGCCGTTTTTGCCGGCACCGCCGGAACCGTCAGCTTGTCCTCCGGCACGGTCACAGGCGGAAAAGTCCAGGTGGATACGACCGGCTACACCCTGATGAACAGTTCGACGGGCACAACTTCAGCCAATCGTTATGTCCGGGCTACCAACGGAGGATTCTTTCTCGGCAACAATGTTAACCTAAACATTTCTTCCGGCATCACTACCAACGGGGCCATCACCGGCTTTCAAGGGCCCTTCACAAACAGTGTAGGCACCACGGGAGCAAGCCTCACCGTCACGGGTGCCACGCTCAATGCCGATAGTTCGGTCCGCATTGGTTTTGACGGTAGCGAGACGGATATCTGGGTTCCTCTAACGATCGCCACCACAGGAAGTGGGTACGCATCCTTGAAAAATGTTGGAGGTACCAACTCCATTTACGGAACGGTGACAGTCAATTCGGGATCCAAGCTCACTTTTGGAGCTTCCTCCAGCAGTCGTCGCATCAATGTCCGAGGCAACCTAACCACAGTGAATTCCGACCTGACGATCGGCGATGGTTCTGGGGACGTGGGAATGGTGGTCCTCTACGGCAACAATACAATCGGGGGTAACGTACTTCTCAAATTCGGTCAACTTGGATTCGGAACCAACACGGCCTTTGGCAGCTCTACCGTGGTGATTTCTGACGGAACCTCATTCGGACAGCAAGGGGCCATTGGTTCCACGGAAGCGGACCGGACCATTGCGAACAAGATCAGCCTGCTGGGGAATGCGACTTTCGGGTTGGGCTCGTACTCCTCCTACATATCCGGAAACGTGGATCTCAACGGTGCGGTCCGCACGGTGACCTTGGGTAACTCCACCTACTTCAACGGCGCGGTCACCAACGGGGGGATTAATCTCACAAGTTCGTCCCCCACCCGCACGCTCTATCTGAACGGCGACAACACTTACGCCTCGGGCACGACCCAGAACGGTGGCATCATCAGCCTAGGACACGACAACGGGCTCGGCTCAGCCGCGTTAAACGTAAGCTCCAATGCTGTGGGCAACACGCTGACCGCCACGGATGGTCGGAGTATCGGTAACCCCATCACCCTAGCCACGGGCGCCAATCTCAATATGGATAGCGGCAGTACCAACACTCCCTCGGCCGTTTGGACACAGGTTGGGATCATTTCCGGAGCCGGCTCAGTTACCAAAACTGGTGTTGGCACCCTCCGACTTACTGGAAACAATTCCTACGGATTGGGAACCGCGGTGGCCAATGGATCTTTGGTGGTGGTAAAGCCCAACGTGACGGCGACCATTACCTCCAACTCCATTACGCTTGTCTTCACCAACGGCACGGCCGTGGGTAACTATCCTGTGCTTCCGGGGGTTCTTAACGGAACTTACCCGGCGGCGACCTTCAGCGGGCTCGACGACTACAAGAAAGCCACGTTTAGTGCCTCGACGGGTGTGGCCAGCGTTGTGGCCAAGACCAGTCAGACGATATCTTTCAGCTCTCTTCCTGTGAAGAGCCCCTCCGATGCTCCATTCAATGCAGGGGCGTCGGCTAGTTCCAGCCTGCCGGTTAGTTACGTTAGTTCCAATCCTGGCGTGGCCACGGTGTCAGGTTCCGGTTTGATCACGATTATGGGCAGCGGAACCACGGTGATCACCGCCTCTCAGGCTGGGAACGCAGACGTTGCTCCCGCCACCTCGGTGGCCCAGGTTTTGACCGTCCTGGCCTCTGCCGACAAAACAACGATCAGCCAGGATTTTCAGGTAACCGATCCGACGATCCCCTTGAGCCAGCAGGGCCCCGGATGGTCGAGCAACGATCCGAACTTCCGTCCTGACGGCTTTGTGACTGACAGCGTGAACGGCGGCAATCTTTTGGGAATGGTGGGTGGATTCAATGTCTCCCCAGCGAACAAGACCACGGAGCTGACCTACCGTTTTGCCCCCGGAAACTCCGGTCTGCTGGTCTTTGAGTGGACCCAAAACATTTCGCGCTCAACCTCCAGCTTCCCCGGAGATGACACCTTCGGTTGGAAATTTGTCCAAGGCAACGACGCGGCTTTCTCTGTCCGGTTCAACAACAACAGCTCGACTGGTCGGGATCTTCTGGTCCAAGGCTACGATGCAGACGGCAACGCGCTCAACGCAGCAGCCGGGCAGATCAATAACTGGTTTATCGACCGGGACGACGCCAACCAGTTCCGCGTGACGGCCAATACGATTAGCCAGAAGTGGTCCTTGGATGTCTACAACAAGGCGACCAGCAGCTGGTACAACCTGATCAGCAACGCCAGTATGGCGGGTACCATCACCTCCCTGGACGGAATGGTGGCAACATGGACGGTGACGGATGAAACCTTTGACGGAACCCAGTACACCGGTGCAGGGGACAACTTCATGGCCTTTGACAGCCTGAGCATCCAAGGAAAGCAAAACGTGCTCATCAGTCTGAATTTGCCACTCACCAATCCTTCGTACGACGGGTTGCCCCAGTCCGTATCCCCCAGCACCACACCCTCCGGGCTTGCCTTGGTTGTGAAATATAACGGATCGACCAACGCTCCGACCAACGCGGGTATTTACACCGTAACGGCGGATCTGGTGGACACGACCCAGTACGTCGTCAGCGCTCCTGCCAGCGGCTCGCTGATCATCGAAAAGGCGGTTCCGATGATCACGGCTGCTCCGACGGCCACAGGGATCACTTACGGCCAGACCTTGGCGGATTCCATCCTGAGCGGTGGAACGGCCTCGGTTCCGGGAACGTTCGACTTTACTTCGCCCTCGGATGGCCCGAATGCCGGAACGGCAAATCAGGAGGTCACCTTTACTCCCACCGATTCCTCCAACTACTCCACAACGACCGAGATGGTCAGCGTGACGGTGGCCAAGGCAACGCCCACCCTCAACTCGCTGCCCAACGCATCCGGTATCACCTATGGTCAGACGTTGGCGGACTCCATCCTGAGCGGTGGAGCGGCCTCGGTCCCTGGAACGTTCGACTTTACCTCGCCTTCGGATAGCCCGAATGCGGGGACGGCGAGCCAAGGAATCACCTTTACCCCGGATGATCACGATAATTTCAACCTTGTGACGGATAGCGTGGATGTGGCCGTGGACAAGGCTACTCCGGTGATCACTGCGGCACCCTCCGCCTCGGATATTAATGCGGGGCAGGCCCTCAGTGATTCTATGCTCTCGGGTGGTTCGGCCACCGGAGTGGGCGGGGCCATTATCGACGGTACTTTTGATTTCACTTCCCCCTCCACGGTTCCGTCCGTGGGAACGGCTAATCAGGCTGTGACTTTCTCCCCTACGGATACAGGCAACTACAACACGGCCACGGGCTATGTGATGGTCACTGTCATTCAAACCACCACTCCGGCTGAGGATTACCTTTCCGGCTACGGTTTGTCGGGAGCGGACGCGGCACTGACGGCGGATCCGGATGGCGACGGCCTGACCAATGCGGCGGAATTCGCCTTCGGCACCAGCCCGGTCTCTTCCGATGGAAGCCCGGTGAACGTGAGCGATGCCGCTGGCAGTCTGACGATCACCTTCCTGGGACGCACCACCGGGGTGGATTATGTGGTGAAGACCACGTCGGATCTCTCCGCCGGATTCTCCGGAACCAGCGCCCCGACCGCGTCCTCGCCGCAGCCCTCTGGGTTGCCGGCTGGGTACACCCAGTACGAGGCATCGGTGGATACCACCTCGGGCGAGCGGAATTTCCTGAAGGTCGACGCCACCCTCCAGTAGTCGCTCTTCTCTAGGCCGTACTTCGGTCCGGATCTAAAAATTCTCTAATCAAAAGATTGGGGTCGGCCATTGTCGCTCAGGGCCTGCATGCAAAAACACCCTTGAACGGCTTGGGATAACCGCCCCTACCTAGCTTCGAAGACAAACAGTCACATGGACCAAACGGGCGGAGAAGGAGCGGGCGAAGAGGAGTTTCAGGCCGGTAGACGCCAATTCATGATTTAGCGCCGGAGGGGTGGGGAACTCCGCGATACTTTGAGCCAAATAGCGGAATGAATCGCCTTGGCGGGCCACCAGTTGAGCCATAACGGGCATGAACCGGTGAAGATAGAGGTTCCAGAAGAGCTTCCAGGGCATGGGTGGCGGGCTGAATTC
>CAZWQT010000044.1:0-10686 GCA_964635945.1 uncultured Akkermansia sp.
AGGCGGTTCCAGATTTTGGGACCGGTTTTCAGATCGGTGAAAATCTCAAACCCGTCCTCGCCGGTGTAACCGGTGCGGCCGACTAGGGCCTCGCCACCCTCCAGCTTGGTTGGGATGATCCGGTTTCGTTCCGGCATGGCGGATCCGGCTGGCAGAATCTTGGCCAGGATAGAAACAGCCTTGGGGCCCTGTAGGGCCATGCCGACGGTGGAACCGGGGGATCCGGTGAACTGAGCCAGGGGAGTCTCCTTTTTCTTCAGAAGGTCGAGCACCTCCCGATGGCGGGAGGCGTTTACCACGAGAAAGAACTCCTCCGGCCCCAGTCGGTAGACGAACAGGTCGTCAATCACGCCGCCCTTTTCGTTGGGCAAAAAGGAGTAATGGCCCTCTCCATCAGTCAGCTTGGTGGGGTCGTTGGCCAAGATGGTTTCAAGGCAGGCGAGGATGCCGGGTCCATGCGCCCGGATTTGGCCCATGTGGGAAATGTCAAAAAGGCCGGCGGCCTGACGGGTGGCGTGGTGTTCCTGAAGGAGTCCGGAAAATTGTACGGGAAGATTCCAGCCCGCAAAAGGGATGATGCGGGCTCCGGCGGCGAGGTGGCAGGAGGCCAGGGGGGATTCCGCAATGGGTTCGGCCATGAGAGGCAAACATAATGACCGACAGGAGTGAGTCAACGGTCTGGCGGATGGGCCGGGGGATGGGTAAACCCATTCCATGTCGAGTCCCCGCGTTCGCCTCCTGGATCTGATGCGCCAAACCGAGGATCCCCGCGTCATCAACCTAGCGGCGGGCATTCCATCGCCGGACTTTTTGCCTTTAGAAGCCTTGAAAACCGCCTTGGAGCAGGAAGTGGCCAGTCAGGCCCGGGCGATCTTCAGCTATCATCGGCCGGAAGGAGCGGCTCCTTTGCGGGAAGCGATTTGTGACTATCTGGGGCAGCGGGGGGTAAAAGCCTCCCCGGAGCAAGTTCTGGTTACGGTGGGGTGTTCGGGTGCATTGGCTTCCGTGATCGGGACGGTTCTCAAAAAAGGGGATACGGTGGTCTGTGAGGCGCCGGCGTACTATGGACTCCTGGAGTTGTTGTCGGCGGCGGGGGTGAAATTCCGGCCGGTCCCGACGGCGGTGGGGCTTGAGCCTGATCCGAAACGATGGGAGAAGGCCGTCCAAGCCAAGCCCAAGCCCAAACTGGTGGTGGTGACCTCCAGTCTTTCGAATCCCAGCGGGGCGACCCTGCCGGAAGCCTGGCGCTCCCAACTGGTGGAAATTTGCCGCAAGGCGAAGGTGCCGATTTTGGAGGATGACATTTACGGGGATCTGCTGGGTCAGAGCCGCCCCAAGCCTTTGCGGGCCTTTGATGATGGTTCGACGGTTCTGTTCGCCACAAGTTTTTCCAAGACGGTTGCGCCAGGGCTCCGGATCGGGTTCAGCCTGCCTGGCCCGTGGATGGAGGCGGCGGCGGATCGGCAGTGCCGGCAGTCGATTCATGGGGCGGTCCCGCCGGAGTACCTGACCGCAGCCTTCCTGCGCTCCGGACGCCTGCGCGGACATCTGGAAATGTTAAAGACTGTCTATGAGAAGCGGAGGGAGCTGGCCTTGGGAATTCTGCGCCGTGGTCTGCCTGGGGGTATCCGTGCCGACGATCCCAAGGGGGGGTACATGCTTTGGGTGAGAGGGGGGCGGGCAGGGATCATGGAAAAGGTCCGGCAGAAGTGTCTGGAGCGGGGTGTCGCCGTGGTCGGCGGAGGAATCTTTTTCACCCAACCCCCCAAGGAAGCCTGTTTTCGACTGAACTGCGCCCGGGCCACGCCCGAGGATCTCGTTAAAGGGCTGGAGACTTTTTGTGGGGTACTGGCAGAGGTAGTTTGATGCGCTGAATTTTCGGTCCGGAAACCTCTTCGCCGCTGGACGGATCAAAGAAATGCAGGTGCTCGAAATTCGGAATCAGGTGAATCTTTTGGCCTTCCAGCCCCTTGGTTTCATGGAACGTGATCCGGCAGGTGCAAGGGTGTCCCGCGGTATGTCCATACAGAAAGGTCTCCGCCCCCATGGGCTCAACCAGGTCCACCATCATCTCCAACGCCCCGGGTTGGGGTGAATCCGGGGCCAGATGTTCCGGGCGGATTCCCAAAACTATCGGACGATCGGCTTGGGATGCCAGACGCGCGGAAAGTTCAGGATTCAGCCGAACCGCCCATGGTTCGGCAGGGGAATCTGCGCCTTTCTCCACAAAACGCAGGGACCCCTGGGCCTTTTCCAACCGACCGGAAAAGAAGTTCATGGTCGGACTGCCGATGAAGCCGGCCACGAAGCGGTTGACGGGCTGATGGTAGAGTTCTTCCGGCGTGCCGATCTGCTGAACCCGGCCTTCCGACATCACCACGATCCGATCCGCCATGGTCATGGCCTCGGTCTGGTCATGGGTGACGTAGATCATGGTGGTTTCCAAAGTGCGGTGCAGGCGGCTGATTTCCGCCCGGGTTTCGACCCGCATTTTGGCGTCGAGGTTGGAAAGAGGTTCATCAAAAAGAAATACCTGGGGCTCGCGAACCATGGCCCTTCCGAGTGCAACCCGCTGGCGCTGACCCCCGGAAAGGGCCTTGGGTCTGCGGTCGAGCAGGTTGTCGGGATGGAGCAGCCCCAGGGCCCGGGCAGCCGCATCCACCCGTCGGCGGATCTCTTCTTTGGGGAAACCGCGCACTTCCAGCCCGAAGGACATGTTGCGCTGCACGGTCATATGGGGATAGAGGGCGTAGTTTTGGAAGACCATGGAGATATCCCGGTCTTTCGGTGGGATATCGTTGATTCGCCGGCCTCCGATGCGGATGCTGCCGCCGGAGATGTCTTCGAGACCTGCAATCATCCTTAAAACGGTGGTTTTGCCACAACCGGAAGGCCCGACGAGCACCACGAATTCCCCGGAGGCAATTTCGAGGGAGACGTTGTCCACCGCGACCTTGGGGCCCTGTTTTCGGTCCCCGGAGAAGACTTTGGTGAGATTTTCCAGTGTTACCCGTGCCATGGTGTCCTCACTTCAATCCAGTGGTGGCGATTCCCCGAAGAAAGGTTTTTTGGGTTAAGAAAAAGAGAAGAACGACGGGCAGGACCACCAGGGTGGAGGCAGCCATGAGGTGATGCCAAGGGGTTCCGCTGATCGTGCTTTGCAGGGCCTGGAGGCCCAGGGCGAGCGTGTATTGGTCTTCCCGCGCGAGAAAAATCAGGGGCCCAAGAAAATCATTCCAAGTGGCCATAAACTGGAAAAGCGCCACGGTGAGCAGCGCGGGCTTGGCCAGCGGCAGGATGATTTGCCAAAAAATACGGAGCTCACTGCAGCCGTCGATGCGGGCCGCTTCGGTCAGGTCGCGGGGTAAGGTCATAAAAAATTGCCGCAACAGAAACACGTTGAAGGCTCCGGCCAGAAAGGCGGGAGCCCAGAGGGGTTTCATCGTGCCGATCCAGCCCAGTTCACGGAACAAGCCATAAAGGGGAACCATCACCACCGGGAAAGGAATCATCATGGTCATGAGGAGCACGAAAAACAGTCCGTCACGACCTTTCCAGTCCAGCCTCGAAAATCCGTAGGCCACCAGGGCGCTGGAGAGGACAGTTCCGACGACATTGAGGGTGGCCAGAACAAGACTGTTGGCCGCATAGAGCCAGAAAGGACCCATGGCGGCCATGGCCTCCGGATAATTCTGCCATTGCGGCGGGATCGGCAGCCAGACCGGGGGCATTTTCATGGTTTCCCTCAGCGGTTTGAGCGAGGTCGAAACCATCCAGAAAAAGGGCAGGGCGAACAACAGGCCAAAACCCAGGAGAAGCATCCGGCAGATCCAAAATTGAAACGAGGAGAGGCGGTTCACGGATTAGCGCCCCTCATAATGGACTTTTTTCTCCCCCAAACGAACGATGGCGAGGCTGAGGATCACGATCATGAGAAACAGAACCAAGGCCAGGGCGGAGGCGTAGCCCATGTTCCAGAAATCAAAGGCATTTTGGTAGATGTACGTGGCCAAAAACAGCAAGGATCGCCCGGGTCCGTCGCCTCCCCCGGTCAGAATGTAAGGCACGGCAAAAGTTTGCAGGGCCCCGATGATTCCCATGAGGACATTAAAAAAGATCACCGGGGAGAGCATCGGCAGGGTCACGTGGAGAAATCTCTGCCAGGCGCTGGTGCCATCCAGGGTCGCCGCCTCGTAAAGTTCCGCAGGAATTTCCTGAAGGCCGGCCAGGTAGATCACCATGGCCTGTCCTGTGCCCCAAAGGCCGGTCAGAACCAGACCCCAGAGCGCCCACGACGGGTCGTTCAGCCAATCCGGCGTCTTCAGGGAAGAGCCGAGCAGGGCGTTGATCCCCTCCAGCCACGGGCGCAGCGCCAGATTCACCAACCCGGTCTGGCCATTGAGCATCCATTGCCAGAGGATCGCGAGGGAAATCGCGGGAACCAGACAGGGCAGGAAAAACAATGTGCGAAAAAATCCCTGACCTCCCACCGACTGGTTCAACAGGATGGCCAAGGCGATGGAGAGAGCCGTGCCAAGGGGGATCGAGACGGCGGCAAATCCCAGGGTATTGCGGAGGGCCTTCCAAAAAACCGGGTCGTGAAACAGGTCCTGGAAATTTTTTGTGCCCAGATAAACCGGCTCGGAAAGCACGCTGTAATCACAAAGGGAAAACCAGACCGAGGCGACAAACGGATAGAGGTTCAGCACAAGGAATCCCGCCAGCCATGGGGCGATAAAAAAAAGTCCGTGCAGGGTGGCACGGTGCTCCCGGGAGATCACGGGTCCACCTGCTTTTTCCACCCGGCCTGGCGCACTTCCGCGATTCTGGCCCAGCGGTCAGTCTTCGCGTTGAGGGCTTTTTGTTGCCGGGCCAACATCTCCTCGCGGGCGGATTCTCCACTCCTTCGCCCGAATAAAACCAGATTGGCATAAATGATCATGTCGTTGCCGTATTCCTTTATCGTGGGCAGGCAGAGGGTGGGTTGAGCCCGGGGACTTTGCGCCAGGCGTTGAAACTCCCGAAGGTAGGGATGGGGATGATTCTGGAGAAACTCCTGGCTGACCCGGGCGAGGGGGGAGAGCTTGCGTTGGGCCATACAGAGAGCCTCCATATTGTTTGGTTGTTGCACGAAGGCGATGAATTCCATGGCTTCGCGGGGGTGGCGGGCTCCGGCGGGAATCACCAGAATATCTGTTTGGGCGATGGTCAGGGGGGCCTCCGGGTGCTCCGTTGTTTCGGGGAAGGGAGCCACTCCGTAGGTGAACCCTTCCGGGGCAAATTTGCGGATAAAGTTGTCCATCCAGACCCCCTGCAAAATCATGGCCACCTTGCCGTTGAAAAAGGGATTGTCGGGTGAGGCAAAGTTACCGAAGCCGCCGCGCAGCTTGAACAACTCCGGACCCCCGAACCGGGAGGCGTAGGATTCGAGCCAATGGAAAAAATTCCGGCTGGAGGGGGCATCCAGCAGCAGGCGATCCCCGCCCGCCCAGGCCGGTCCGCCAAACCAGGAGGGAAAATCCGGCATCCACCAACCGGGTTCCTGGGGCATATGTCCGATCTGGGCGAGGGAGCCGTCCGGATTTTTGCGGGTCAATTTTTCATTGAAGGCTTCCAGCTCCTCCATCGTGCGGGGAGGGCGATCGGGGTTCAGACCAGCCTCGCGGAACATCCGTTTGTTCCAGTGGAGGGCCACGACGGACGGGGTGGTCGGCAGGGCCCAAAGATGGCCCCGGCTCTGGCATAACCTCCAGAAAACCGGATTGTAGTCCTCGGGACGCAAGCCGGCCTCCCGGGCCAGACGATCGAGCGGCATCAGGGCGTTATTTTCCGCGAAGGAAGGAAGGTTAATGTCCCACAGTCCGGCGATGTCCGGCGGGACGCCCCCGGCGGTGGCGAGCATCATCTTCTGATCGACGCGGCTGACGCTGAGAAAACGGACAAAAATCCGGTCTTGTGAGCGGTTAAAATTCTCCACCACGCGGGCCATGGCCTCCCGCTCAAAGTCCGTCCACTTTTCCCAATATTCCAGGACAACCCGCCCCTCCGTGCGGGAATCCGCTTTCGGGGAACAGCCCGAACCGGTCAGCAAAGAAAAGCCAGCCAACAACCAGACCCCCCAAGACCTGCGCTGGGGAACATGGATCATGGGAATGGGGTTGACCGGGTTGGGTCAACCCGGCGGGTTTTACTCAGCTGTCTCGAGAGTCAGGGCGGCGATGCGCTCTTTGGAAGCCACCGCGGGTTGCCAGAACCAGCCCTGTTTGTCCCAGCATTGGGCCATGGGAAAGCGATCCGTGACTTCCCGGTAATGGTTGAGGGCGTCCTTCGGCTTTCCCTCTGCTTCGGCCACTTTGCCAAGAATGAACACGCAGGTGCCGACATCGTTCAAAGCCCAGTAGGAGTGAGCCTTGTCCGGTGCAGGGAGGGTAGTCAGGCCAGCCTGCATCTCCACGGCCTTGGCTTCGTAAAGTTCCCGGCACTTGGCAATCCGCTCTTTAGCGGTGGCAAAATCCTTCTTGTCCAAAGCCTGCCACGCCTCGCTGGTCAGAACGGCGGAGGAGTTGGGACCGGCGGGTTCCGCCGGAGCTTGGGTGGAGGAGGCCGGTGCCTCCTTCGATGGGGTAGGGAGCGGTGCGCTACTTGGTGCAGCCGTGACGGCGGGGTTGGTCTTGGTGATCCCATTGCTGTTGGTGGGTGCGGCCAAGGCCCTCCAGCCTGGGACAGGAAGCAACACACTTATCAGAATGAGCATGGACGAGAGGAGAGGATTCATATTAAAATCTTGGATGAACCGTGGCATGAGTGTCAAGACCTTGCTGTTCATCCTCCTCTTTATGAACACTTTGCAAACAAAAGGTACTCCAGATACCAACCAGATTACTTCGACCAACAAGATTGCTTTATCGAAAAACGAAAAAGGAGTTTGGGAACTTCGCCGAAACGGTGAGCTTTTTGTGGTTCGTGGCTTGGGGGGTCCCGGACCCTTTCCGCTGGCAAAGGAGATCGGGGCGAACTCCATCCGGACCTGGGGGATCGAGCAGCTGGCCGAGACCGACAAGGAGGGGATTGCTTATCTTGACCAACTTCACCAGCAAGGCCTGACGGTCTGCGCCGGCATCTGGATCGAGCATGAGCGCCATGGATTCCACTACTACGATCCAAAATTCCTTCAGCAGCAACGGGAGAAGGTGCGCGCGGCGGTCCGAAAATATCGGGATCATCCCGCCCTGCTGGTTTGGGGATTGGGCAACGAGATGGAAATTTCCGCCGGAAAACCCGAGGCGGTCCGGGTTTGGAAGGAGATGGAAATTCTTGCCAAGATCGTCAAGGAGGAGGATCCCCATCACCCGATCATGACCGCGATCGCCGGAGCGGATGAAAAAAAGATCCGGGAAATTCAGAAATACTATCCTTCGGTTGATATCCTCGGGATCAATGCCTACAGCGGAGCCGCCGGGGTGGGGAGCATCCTGAAAAGTTTGGGTTGGGAAAAACCGTTCCTGATCACGGAATACGGGCCTTCCGGCCACTGGGAGGCGGCGAAAACATCCTGGGGCGCGCCGCTGGAACCCACCGCCAATGAAAAGGCCGCCACCTATTATGCCACGTTGCAGGCGATGACGGAGAATCGTGAGGGGCTGTGCTTGGGGGGCTATGCTTTTCTCTGGGGGAGCAAACAGGAGACCACTCCGACCTGGTACGGACTGCTTCTGGCCAGTGGGGAGAAGCTGCCGGCTGTCGATGCCCTGACGCGGATTTGGACTGGCCGCTGGCCGGTCAACCGATGCCCCAAGATCGAATCCCTCCGGTTGGAGAACGGATCCCGGCCCGTCAAGGCGGGGGAACGCTCCAAGGTGGTGGCCAAGGCGTCGGACCGGGACGGGGATTCCCTCAGCTACGAATGGTCCCTTCTCGCGGAGAGCCGGGATATCCGGCGGGGAGGGGATGCCGAAACCGTTCCTCCTTCGTTTTCCGAGGCTTTGGAAAAAGGAGCCGGATCGGAATGCGCGCTGACCTTTCCTTCGGCCGGGGCCTACCGGCTGTTCCTGGTGGTGCGGGATGGGAAGGGGAACGCCACCACCGCCAACCTTCCCTTTTTTGTGGAATAAGGAGAACCCCGGAGTCGCGGTTGGTTGGCACGGGAAAGGTTGTCAACGGACATCGATCCACTATTTTTTTCCTATGCCCAAATCCTCTTCCGGACTGCAACGCGGCCGCTCCCGGTCCCAGTACTTGTACCGGCAGATTTCTGAAAAGCTCCGGAAAGAGATTGCCGAAGGCAAGCTGGCCCCCCTTTCCCGGCTCCCCTCGATGGACGATCTCGCCCGTCAGCATGAGGTGAATAAGATCACCGTCCGGAAGGCTCTGGCGGAACTGCGGGCCGAGGGTTTGATCTACAGCGTTCCCGCCCAAGGAACCTTTGTGGCGGACCCGACGGCCCGGGAAAATCGCCGGAACCGCTCCAGCGCCATGACCAGTGTGGGGCTCCTGGGGCATGTTCTCCGCAAGGAGTCCCTGGGCCCTTACCACCTGGAGATCCTTGCGGGCATTCAGACGGAGTTGAGCCGGCAGCATGCCGCCCTGGTACTTTTGCCCGCGGGGGAGTTGACCCGCGAAGAGGACTACTTCCAACTGGTAAAAAAAGCCCATGTGGACGCCGTGATCTACCTGGGGCCGCTCGAGGAGCCCATCCTCGGCCACTTGGTCCGGCAGGGACCTCCTGCAGTGATTGCGGACGCTCCGTCCGGGGCAGGGAATGCCGATGTGATCTGCTTTGACAATGCTGCGGGAGCCAAGGCCGCAGCCGCCCACCTTTATGAGCTGGGGCACCGGCAGTTGGCCATCGTCACGGGGGATGAGCAGGTGGCTAGTTTGGAGCGGGAAGAGGCCGCCCTCGCCTACTGGAAGGGGCGGGGAGTCCCCGCAGGGGCTATCCGCCGGATCGCCGGGGATTTTAGCCGGGACTCGGGCACCCGGGCCGGGGAGCAGCTTCTCAAGGAAAAGGTCATGCCCACGGGGATTTTCTGCCTGAACGACGAAATGGCCGTGGGCCTCCTCACCGCTCTGAGGACGGACGGACGCTACCGCGTGCCCCAGGACGTCTCTGTCATCGGCTTTGACGATATCTTTTGGGCGGGCAGCTCGGTGCCGGCCCTGACCACCGTGCGTTTGGACAAAGGTTTGCTGGGCCGGTTGGCCGCCCAGCGCGTGATGGAGCGGTTGCAGGAGCCTTCGCTGCCCGCCACCTACATCCGGGTGGAACCACAGATTGTCCTGCGCACCTCCACCGCGAGCGGACCAGCCAAGGTGGGGGTGGACCTCCCGCCCGCGTGATCCCGGGGCGCCGGATTCCGGCTTTCCCCAAGAATTTCCTTTGGGGCGCGGCCACGGCCGCTTACCAGATCGAAGGCGCGTCGAAAGAGGACGGTCGTGGTCCGTCCGTCTGGGACCGTTTTTGCGACACCCCAGGGAAGGTTTGGGAGGGGCACAGCGGCCGCACGGCTTGCGACCATTATCATCGCTATCGGGAAGATATCCGGCTGATGCGGAAGCTGGGGTTGCAGGCCTACCGATTTTCCATTTCCTGGACGCGGATTCTGCCCACCGGCCGGGGCCGAGCGAACGCCAAGGGGTTGGATTTCTACGACCGGCTGGTGGACGGCCTGCTGGCGGCCAAGGTGCGCCCCTTCTGCACCCTCTTTCATTGGGACTATCCGACCGCCCTTTTTGACCGGGGCGGCTGGTTGCATCAGGATAGTCCCCAATGGTTTGCCGACTACACCTCCGTGGTGGCCTGCCGGCTGGGGGACCGGATCGGGGACTGGATGACCTTCAACGAGCCCCAATGCTTCATTGGCCTCGGGCACGGGACGGGGGGACACGCGCCCGGCTTGAAGCTGCCGGTGCGGCAACAGCTGAAGATGGTGCGGAATGTCCAACTGGCCCACGGGCTGGCGGTTTCCACCCTGCGGGCGGAATGCATTGCCTCTTCCCGGGTGGGTTGGGCACCGGTGGGAATCGTATCCTACCCCGCCAGCCCGAGGCCGGCGGATGTCCGGGCGGCGAGGGTTTCCACCTCGGCCTGCCACCGGGATCACCTCTTTAACAACACCCTCTGGAGCGATCCGGTGGTGCTGGGTCGGGTGGCCCCCGAGGCGCGCCGGGCCTACGGGAAGCTGCTGCCCCGATATTCCGAGGAGGATTTGCGGATCATGGCCCAACCCATGGATTTTTACGGAGTGAACATCTACCAGGGGACTCCGGTGCGGGCGGGCAGGGGAGGCAAACCGGAGGCTGTGCCCTTCGGGCCCGGCAATCCGCGGACCGCTTTCCACTGGAATGTTACGCCGGAGAGCCTGCGCTGGGGGCCGAAGTTTCTCCATGAAAGGTACGGGTTGCCGGTGTTCATCACGGAGAACGGGCTGAGCAACACCGACTGGGTGGCCGAGGACGGGAGGGTACATGATCCTCAGCGGATCGATTTCACGCGGAGGTATCTGCGGGAATTGCGGAAAGCGGTGGGGGAGGGGGTTCCGGTGCAGGGGTATTTTCACTGGTCCCTGTTGGATAATTTTGAGTGGGCGGAGGGATACAAGCAGAGGTTTGGACTGATCCATGTGGATTACCGGACGTTGAAGCGGACGCCCAAGGATTCGTTTTTCTGGTATCGGGAGCTGATCAGGA
>CAZWQT010000045.1:0-10189 GCA_964635945.1 uncultured Akkermansia sp.
ACGGCCCTGCTCACCCCCTCTTTTTTGATGCGCAGGACCGCCCGCTCCGCAATCAAGTGCGGATGAAGGTGGTAGAATTCAAACAACCCCTGGAGGACCTGGCTGGCGCGTTGGTTGACCTCCTTGATATCGGGGTGGTGATAAAAATTTTCACGAAGGAAATCGCGGAGGTTTTGAATCTTCACCCTCATCGGAAGGGTGAAGGTCACCAACCGGCGACCGATGGTGCGGGCGTCGGCGGCGGTGGCGGGACCGGACTCCTCCAGGTTGAGCATCGACTGGCGGACGGCGTCCTCGACCAGTTGATCCGCAAGGCAACGGGAGACAAAGCGGCGAGTCCTCTCCGGGTCGAGCCGGGCGTAGTTGCGCCGGACGCCGGATTCGGTTTCCTTCCAAAGTTCAATGCCCAGAAGGGTGTGGGGGTCAATCAGGCCGCTCTCCAAGGCATCCTCGAGGTCATGGCAACAGTGGGCAATCTCATCCGCCAGATCGACCGTCTGGGATTCCAGGGAAGGCTGGGTATCCGGAGTGGGAGTGGGATGAATGCCGTCACGGACCTCGTGGGTCAGGTTAAGACCGTTGAAATCGGGATACTTCACCTCCAGAGCCTCCACCACCCGCAGACTCTGGCGGCGTCGACCAAATCCTCCGGCATCCCGCATCAACTGATCGAGGGTCTGCTCCACTGGATGCCCAAAGGGCGGATGTCCCAGATCGCGCCCCAAAGCGATGGCCTCGCTCAAATCCTCGTTAAGGGCCAAAGAGCGGGCTAAGGAGCGCGCGATGGAGGCGACCTCAATCGTGTGCGTCAGGCGGGTGCGGACATAGTCCCCAGAGGCATTGAGCGGGACTTGCGTCTTATACTCCAAGGTGCGGAAGGCGGAACTGTGAACAATCCGTTCCCGGTCCCGCTGGAACTCAGTGCGGAAGTCGTGGGAGCTTTCCGGGTGCTTTCGGCCGAGGCTTTCCCGGCTTTTGGAGGCGTAAGAAGCCAATAGGGCGGCTTCCTTCTTTTCAAAATCCTCCCGAGTCCGGATAGGCATAAAATCGTCATGGACGACCGCATGGGAGAGTCGAGGGACGGCAAATTTTCAGAAGAACAAGCTGTGAAGAAATAGGGAACGGAAGGGAATAAGTTGTCCACGATCCGCTCCGAAGCAAAAACTCCTCGTTTACGTTTAAGTTTACGAGATCAAGAGACTCAAAGTTGGATACGGAAAAAGGTTTTTTTGCCGATCTGGAGAATTTGTCCGGCGGAGAGGGAAATTTCGGCTTTGGGATCGGCCAGCTTTTGGCCCTCGAGCTTGACCCCGCCCTGGGTGATGAGGCGGCGGGCTTCGGAGTTGCTGGGGATGGCGCCGGTTTCCTGAACAAGCTTGGCCAAGGAAAGCTTTGGCGCCGAGGGCCGGAAAAAGGGCATTTCTGCGGAGGAGAGATCTTTTTTGGAGAACTTGGCCTCAAAGTCGGTGCGGGCGGATAAGGCGGCGGCCTCGCCATGAAAACGCCGGACCACGGCGGCCGCGAGCTCCTTCTTGGCTTCCATGGGGTGGGAAGGGACTTCGCGGGGAAGGGCAAGAAACGGCCCCAGCAAGTCCCGCCAAACCGCGCAGGTTTCGTCGGTGACCGACATCACTTTGCCGAACATCTCGCCGGAGGGCTCGGTGATGCCGATATGGTTGCCAAGGGATTTGCTCATCTTCTGTTTGCCGTCCGTTCCGGTGAGCAGGGCCGTGACGAGGACGACCTGCGGCTCCTGGCCGGCCTGTCGTTGAAGATCGCGGCCAACGAGATTGTTGAAGAGCTGGTCGTTGCCGCCGAGCTCCACGTCCGACTTCACGGCCACGGAGTCATAGCCTTGCAGAACGGGGTACTGAAACTCGGCGAGGCTGATGGCCACGCCTTCCTTGTGTCGTTTGGAAAAGTCGTCGCGTTCAAGCATGCGGGCCACGTTGACCTGGCCGTTCAGGCGAAGGAGGTCTGCGCAGGTCAGCTTCGCCAGCCATTCGCCGTTCCGGCGGATTTCGGTCCGGTTGGGATCGAGGATCTTAAAAACCTGATCGGTGTAGGTTTTGGCGTTTTGTTCGATGACTTCCGGTTCCAAGGCGGGACGGGTTTTGGAGCGACCCGTGGGGTCACCAACCCGGGCGGTGTAGTCGCCCACGATAATGACCGCGAGATGGCCCGCGTCCTGGAACTGCCGGACCTTGGCGAGGACGAGGGCGTGGCCCAGATGGAGGTCGGGGGCAGAGGGATCGAAGCCGAGTTTGACGCGGAGGGACCGGCCCGAAGCGAGTTTCTTGGCGAACTCCTCGCGGGTGTGGATGTGGGTCAGGCCGGAGAGCAAGGCGTCAGCGGACATGCGTCCAGCGTAGAGATTCGGAGGGGAAGATGAAGATTAAGATTCGGCTGGGCGGTGTGTCCCTGCCCCGCCTCGTAGGGTTTTCATTTGTGATCACGACTAAGAGGCGGGCTGCGACAGCCCGCCCTCCCTTGGGGCGAAGGCAGGGATTACTTTTTGTTCTTGGGCAGGGGGAAGCGGGAGGGAGGTTCGACCCGGCGTTGTTCAACGTAGATCGGGATGCCCTCGTCGGGGAGCTCCTTCATGATGATTTCAGGATCGAGCGCCTCGGGCATCATGACACCCCGCTCCTTGATCCGGCCTTCCGCGAGAAGGCGGCAGATCAGGGCCGGGGGCAGGCCGGTTTGGACGACGGTGAGGCTGTAGCCGTAGCGGAGGTAGGTCTCCCGGTGATCGTCCATTGTGTAGACGAAATATTCCGTGCGGACGCCGTCCTTCATGCCGCGAACCTCGGTGCCCACGCAGGAGTAGCCTTCGACGGTGGAGCCGAGCTGGGCAGGCTTGGGTAGGCGGGCCGTGGCGACACGGACGGGGGTGACCTCGACGCCGTCGACCTTCATCTTGCGCCAGTTGTCGAGATCGAGCAGCGCGAGGGATTTGGCGATGTTCACCACCTTCTCGGAGAGGGTGTATTTGAACACGGAGTAGTTCACCCCTTTGGCCACAAAGGGCGGATAGATGCCGAGGCTGACGCCCTCCTCGTGAGCGACGGCGTAGGTGGTCATGAGCCCGATGGGATCAGGGAAGCGGATGACTTCCACCTCGGTCTCGAGCGGTTTGCCGGAGACGATGCGGCCGTCCTTCACGTAATAGGGGACAGCGCCGAGCTCCTCGAACAGGGTCTCGGGGCTGAAGAGGACCGCGAAGCGGTACCCGCGGATTTCGGCGTTGTCCGCATCGAGAACGCGGATGGAGGTGGCGATATCCAGCCGATCCACGGCCCAGCGGGCAAAGATGTTCACGGCACCGGGGTCCATCCCCATGGAGAGGATGGCGGCGATGTCCTTTTTCTGGAAAGTTTCCCCGAACTTCTCGATCTCCGCCTCAAAGGAGCTTTTGCCGTACTTTTTGACGCCAGGCGGGACATAGCAGTCCGATGCCATGTCGATGTAGTGGGATCCGGCCTCGGCACAGGCGGTCAGGACCGAGTCGTTCACCTGGCTGGGGCAGGCGTTGACCGTGATGAAGATCTTCTTCTCTTTTAGGAAGGCAGCCAAGCCAACGGGATCCGTGGCGTTAAGTTTGACGATCTTGAAGCGGCTGTTGTCGGTCTTGGCGGCGAGGGCTTCAGCGAACTGGGTGTCCGTGTCACCCAAGTACACCTCGCTGAAACAGTCATAGGTATGGAGGCGCTGACCAATGACCGAACCGACTCCTCCCGTCCCAAGCACTAGGGCGCTTTTCATGGTCACAACCTCCTGATTGCTAATTGTTTAAGTATTTTAGGTGGAACCCTGAGCCAACGCCAAGGGGTCTCCCACTTATGAAGGTAGTTACGTGGTTTGGAGGCGGCAAGTCAGGCCGCCGCGCAACCAATCGCGAAAGTCTTAAGTCGATGACTGGAAAAGAGATTTAAAAGCAGCCTGGGAATCTTGGGCGGGGAGTTGGTTGAAGTTGGGGTCCGGTCGGCAGAGGAAGCTTCCGTAGAACAGACAGGGTGTTGGCCTCGTCCGTTTTCCCAAAAAAAGTGAGTCCTTAAACTGCGTGAGCAGAGCTTTTTTTACGACCAAGGATGAGGAACGAGGTAAGAAACAGAAGCATCAGCAGCACGCCCAAAGCGGCTCCGAAGGGCTGGTTACGAGCCTTGGTGAACTGGTTTTGAATGACCTCGCCAATCGTGGGGTTGGAGCCGCCGCCCATGAGGGTGGTGATGGCGTACATGGCGATGGCGGGCACAAAGACAAGGAGGGCCCCGGCGGCGATCCCCGGTTGAGTCAGCGGAATGATGACGCGGGAGAAGGCCCGCACGGGACCGGCCCCGAGATCGTAGGCCGCCTCGATCAGGGAGTTATCCAGCTTCTCCACGCTTGTGTAAATCGGGAGAATCATGAAGGGGAGATAGTTGTAAACCAGGCCCAGCACGATCGAGAACGGGGTGTACATCATGGGCAGGGGCTGGGTGAAAATTTGGGAGGAGAGAAGCAAGCTGTTGGCCAAACCCTGCTCGCTGAGAATGGAGATCCAGGCGTAGGTGCGGATCAGAAAACTGGTCCAAAACGGAATCATCACGAGCGTGAGCAGGAGGCGCCGCGTGCCCGGGGAGGCCCGGCCAATGGTGTATGCGGCGGGGTAGCCCACCACCACGCAGATGACAGTGGCCAGGAGCGCGTAAAGAATGGAGTTTCCGAAGATCGTCAGCCAGGTCGTGTCAAAACAGCGGAGGTAGTTTTCCAGCGTGAAGTCGTAAACCACCCGGCCGAGAAAATCCCGCTGGCTGAAGCTGGTGAGAATCAGCAGAGCGGTGGGGAGGGCCACAAACACGCCAAGCCAAACCAGCAAGGGGGCGAGCAACAGCCAGGCTTTCCATCCGGCCCTGGAGGAGGCCGGATGGAAAGCGACTGCGTCGGAAAAAGCCGCCCCGCCCAAGGGAACTTATTTTCCGCCGGCCTTGATCTGCGTGACGAGTTCGTCCACGGCGGCGGCCTGCTGGCCAAGATCCTTGAAGGTCTGCATCCGGGCGACGTCCTGGGCGGGGGGATAACTGGCGGGATTGGCCAGCTGATCCGGACTCAGGAGAGAGCGGGCGGCACTATTGGGATTATAGTAGGGAAATTCGTCGGAAATCATTTTGCTGACATCCGGACGAAGCAGGTAATTGATGAAGAGGTGGGCATTTTTCGGATGCGCCGCGGTCTTCGGGATGGCCATGTTGTCCACGAAGAGATGAGCCCCGTTTTGCGGCAGGACGAACTGGAACTTTTTATCCTCGTTGTAGAGAATGGCGGCTTCCCCGCTCCAGACGACTCCGATGTCCACATCGCCGTTCTTGAGGGCGGTCTTGGGGCTGTCGGAGTCATACACCTTCACCAACGGGAGCCATTTCTGGAGGAGAGGCTTGATTTTGGCCAAGTTCTCCGGGCTGACATCGTTAATGCCGAGACCGGCCTCGCCCAAGGCCCAGCTCACGATTTCCCGTGAGTCATCGAGCAACACAATGCGGTTTTTCAAGGCAGGCACAAAAACGTCGCTGAATCCCTTGACCGGGGTTTTGACCTTGTCCGTGTTCACACAGATGCCCACGAAGCCGGCCATGTAGGGCACGGAGTACTTGTTGCCGGGGTCGAACACCATGCTGCGGAACTCCGGGGCAATGTTCCCGAGATTCGTGAGGGCTTGCTGGTTGAGTGGAACCAACTGGTTGTCCTTGATGAGAACCTCGATGGCGTATTCGCTGGGCTGGATCAGGTCATATTTGCCGCCGCCCGCGAGGAGCTTGCCGATCAGCTCTTCGTTGGAGGCGTAGTTCTCCACGGAGACCTGGATGCCGGTCTCTTTGGTGAAGCCGTCGAGGACGGATTGGGGGATGTACTCTGCCCAGCAGAAGATATTGAGTTTTTTCTCCTCGTTGGAGGCTCCGGCGGTTTCGGCGGTTTTGGAACCGCCGCCACAGGCCGCCCAGAGAAGCGGCAACACAAGGAGGGTGAGGTTACGGAGGGTTTTCATAGGCTAATTTCCTTTCGCGGGTTGTTTCAAACGCTCACTGGCAAACACGAGCACAATAGTGAGGAGGATTCCCAGGGCAGACAAGGCATTCAGCTGGGGATTCAGGCCCACCCGGACCATGCCATAGACCTTGAGGGGCAGGGTCTGGGACTCGGCCCCGGTGATGAAGACAGTGACAATATAGTCGTCGAGGGACAGGGAGAAGGCGAGCAGGGCTCCTGAGGCGATCGCCGGCATCAGGTAAGGCAGGATCACCTTGCGGAAGGCCTGCCACGGGGTGGCACCGAGATCCATGGCCGCCTCTTCCAGGGCCGGATCCATGCCTTGGAGGCGGGCCTGCATGCCGACAAGGACGAAAGGGAAGGTGAAGGTCACGTGGGCGATGATCACGGTGAGATATCCGAGGTGGAAGTTCAGGATCACAAAGAGAACCAGCAGGCTGACCCCCATCAGAATTTCCGGCATGATCATCGGCACAAAAATAAAGGCTTCCAACGTCCGGTGGATGGAAAAGCGGTAGCGGTAGAGCATCCAGGCACCCAAGGTGCCCAGCACGGTGGCGAGGATGGTGGAGGCGGCCCCGATCATCAGGCTGTTGCCGAAGGCGTGTAGTAAAACGCGGTTGCTGAAGAGGGCCTCGTACCATTTGAGGGTAAACCCTTCCCAGCGAAAACCGGACTTGGTCTCGTTGAACGAGAAAATGACGAGCAGGACGATGGGAAGATACAGGAAGGCAAAGACCAGGGCCGTCCAGCCTCCGCCCAACCAGCGGACCAGGGTGGGCCCGTCCGGCACTTGCCAGGCCCGGGTGCGGGCGGATTCGGCAACCATCGTTGGGATATCATCAGTCCTGACCCCCGAACGGGGCAAGGAAATCTGGCGGGCAGGTCAGGGCGGGACAGCTCGGACCCGCCATCGCGGATGGTTCAAGATGCAGCGAAACGACCAAGGGACTGGCCGCCCTGCCTAAAATTCAATGGAGAGAATCCGGGGCTTCCTGGAGAACCTGCTCATCGGCGGCGTAGCGGATGAGGCCGCGACCGCCGGGATGACGGTTGCCAGATTCACCCCAACCGCCGAACGGCAAAGCGGACGGGGACATCGTGGTGGGCAGATTGGCGTAGATATTGGCGGCATGGAGATGGTTGGCAAAGTGCTCGAAGCTTTGGCGGGAGGTGGTGAAGACGGAAGCGGAGAGGCCGAACGGCACCGCATTATGCGCGGCGATGGCCGCCTCCGTGCTTTCGACGGGCACCAGATCGGTGACGGGGGCGAAAAACTCCTGTTGCGAGCCGGGGTTGGCCAAATAGGCGGAGGCGGAGGGCCAGAGCCGGACACAAGGCTCCACATAATAACCCCGCCGCCCGTTCCATTCCGCATGCACTTTGCCCGGCTCCAGAAATTTTACGCCGGACGGAGCGGTGAGGGCGGAGCGGTAGCGCTCGACAGAACCGGCATTCACGAGCGGCCCCAGCCTGGTTGTTTCCTCGGCCGGCCAGCCTGGTCGAAAGGGGGCGATGGCGGCGGACAGCTCCTTGGCGAAAAGGGTGCAGACTTGGGCGTCGACCAGGACGCGGGAGGTGGCGTTGCAGCGTTGGCCAGTGGTGAGGCAGGCGGCCTCGGCCACCATTTGCGCCGCCCGGACAAGGTCGGCATCGCCCAGAACCACCGACGCGTTTTTTCCGCCCAGCTCCAGGGCAACGTCCTTGGTTGGATCCAAGGCCGTGATCTCCGCGAGAAGCCCTCGTCCGGCTGGTACGGAGCCAGTGAAAACGATGGAGCGGATGCGGCGGTCGAAACAAAGCGTCCGGGCTAATTCGGTCCCACCTTGGGCGATCTGGAACACGCCGGGAGGAAATAAGGGAGACATCAGGGCCATGTACCGAGCGGAGACAACCGGCGCCATGGGGGACGGCTTGAGGATGACCGGATTGCCGGCGAGAAGGTGTGCGGTGGAGGGGCCATGGCTGAGATGGAGCGGCCAGTTGAAAGGACCGATGACGAGGCTGGGGCCACGGGAGCGTTGCCGGATCCGGCTGGGGTTCGGGACATCGACCGGCTTTTCTTCGGCAAGAAAACGCTCTGCATCGGAAATGGCAAAATCGATTTTGGTCACGAGGGCAGCGGCTTCGGCCCGGCACTCGGTGATGGGCTTGCCGATCTCCCGGCAGACTCCTTGGGCCAACTCTTCCTGATGAGCTTGGAGGATCTTTTGGGCGGAGCGGAGCCGCTGGATTCTTTCCGTCAACGGACTTTCTGCCCAGCCCTCGGCTGCGGCCGTCGCCGCCGCCAGCACGGTTTCCGGCGGGGTGGCCTGCACTTCCGGCAGCAGATCGGAGAGATCGGCCGGATTGGCGTTGCGCCAGGCTTTGGGGTCAGCGGCCATGGATATCGAGGGCCGCGCGGAAGGTGCCGACATGCACGGTGACGACTTTCTCCACAGGACGAGTGTAGCCCCCGGCCAGGGTCCACGCCACCGGCACGCCGTGTCGCCGGAAGAAGGAAAAGACATGGCGATCGCGGGCTTCCAAGTCGGCGGCGCCCAGATCCAGGGGGGAGTAGGGATCGTCGCGGAGGGGATCGGCGCCTGCCTGGAAAATCAAAAGATCGGGAGGTGCCGGCTGGAGAAGCCAAGGGAGATTATGTTCCAGCACCTCAAGGAGGTGGGGTCCGTCCGACTTGGCAGGCAGGGCGACGGAAAGGTGGTTGGGGCCGTCCGGATGCTTCTTTTCGGTGACCTCCCGGAAACAGACATTGTTCCAGTAGTCGTTTCCGTAGATGGAAAGCTGACGGATCCAAGGCCGATCCTGGATGAGCTGGGCGGTCCCGTTGCCGTAATGGAGGTCGAGATCGAGCACAGCGGCCGTGCGGAGGTTGCCGGCCTGATGGAGCTTCTCCAAGGCGACGATCAGACCGTTGAAGGTGCAAAAGCCCTCCCCATGATCGGCGCAGGAGTGATGAAAGCCGCTGGCGATGGCGGCACCGATGCCGTGAGCCAGAGCGGACCTGGCAGCCGCCACCACCGCCCCATTCGTCAGGCGGACCGATTCATACAGTCCGGGCACCCACGGAAATTTTTGTGATTCGGCGAGGGGCTTGGGTTTTCCCGTTTCAATGGCGTGAATGTAGTTGTCCGTGTGGACACGGAGGAGATCGTTCCGGGTGATGGGCTCCTGCCGGAGGAGGCGCACGCCCTCCATTTGGGCCACGCGATCGGCGACCAGCTGAAACTTTTCCATCGGCATAGTGTGGTTACCGATGGCGGCGGCCTGTCCGGGGTGATGAAAGGCTTCGATCATACCTGGGTGGGTGGGATCAAGGGTACCGGAGCCGGGCCGTCGGGGTAAGCCTGCCAGTTCTTCCAAAGCGGTTCCATGTCAGCAGGGCGGAAGGTGTCGGAGTACATCGCGTAGAGGTCGCGAATCATGGCGCGAAGTTCCGAGGCAGGGGCGGACTTCTCCGCCTCGCGCCCGACACGGCGAAGAATCGGGGTCATGGGGATAAATTCGTGCCGGCCGCTGGCGTCGATCTCGGCGGGATCACGAAAGTCCGGCTGGAAGTAAGGCATCACCTTGGCGTCGACCTTGAGGTAGCCGGCTTTCTCGTAGGCAATGAGCCGGACCATGCGGGCCTCGTCTTTCTGATCCGGCAACTCCATTTCGCCAACCAAGGTGATGGGGGCATGGAGGGCATGCCGGGCCCGGTGGAGCAGGGTGCGGGCGGTTTGCACCGGAAACGCCCGCATCCAGCCGGCGAGGCCGGAGCGGCGGCGCGTGGGATCCACCCACAGATGGGAGAGATGGACGGTGCAGGCGGCACGTTCCGGCGGGGCGTGGACGATGGCGGTGTAGTCACGCACGGCGGCGATTTGGTCCTGGGGATCCAGCGCCAAAATCATGGCGTAGTGGAAGAGAGGCTTGCCGGCTTGGGGAGATTGGGTGTTCCAACCCAAGCGGCGGGTGATCACCGGGAGAGTTTCCATTTCGTTGCGGGGGCCGAACAGCTCGGTGAGTTTGTCGAAGGCGCGTGGAAAAAGGGGATCTTGCGCGGATTCAATCAAATGAAACTGAATACCCCCGAGATCGGCCGAGGCGGAGCGCTGGTCTCCGGGCGAGAGATCTTCGGGGATGAGCTTGGGAGCGCGGATCAAACGAAGGCGGGGGCCTG
>CAZWQT010000046.1:0-10178 GCA_964635945.1 uncultured Akkermansia sp.
GAGCCGGCTGTCGGATTTGAACCGACGACCAGCGGTTTACAAAACCGCTGCTCTACCACTGAGCTAAGCCGGCATAACTCTGATTTTCCCCCCTGAAATCCCCGGGGGCAAGCGCCGACCTGCCCTCACGCCATCCCCAAACCTTAAATTCTCGCGAAACGCCCCAAAGACCCCTACAAAACCCCATGCCTAAAACCACCATTATCTTCTCCATTCTTTTCGCCCTAGTCGGAATCCTCGCCTTTTCACTTACCGGGGCCGTTCACAAAACCGCCCTGATCCCCACCTACTTTGGCATCGTCCTTCTTGTCCTTGGCCTGCTGGGCCAAAAGGAAAACCTCCGGAAACATGTCATGCACGCAGCCCTCCTCGTGGCTCTGCTCGCCCTGCTCGGCACCGCCCGCTCCCTCCTCAAGCTCCCCTCGGCCCTCGACGGCACCGCCGAACGCCCCTTCGCCATCTACGCTCAAGCAGTCACCGCCCTCCTCTCCATCACCTACTTGGGCTTAGGCATCCGCTCCTTTATTCAGGCCCGCCGCTCCCGCTCCGCCTGATCCCCTGCACCATTTCGGAAATCTTTTCCGCAAACCCCAGGTCCTTTTTCACGAAGCCCGGTTTGAACCACGGCGTGAGCCCCAGCAGGTCGTGGGTCACCCGGATCTGACCCGTCGTTCCCTTTCCTGCCCCAATCCCGATCGTCGGAACCTGCAACGCCCGGGTAATCTCCGCCGCCGCTTCCGCATCCACCAGCTCCAGCACGATTGCACACGTCCCCGCCTTCTCCATCTCCCTCGCTTCCTCGATCAACTTTTTCACCTCCTCCGGCGTCTTCCCCTTACGCTTGTATCCGCCCTCCTCCCGCACTTTCTGGGGCAACATTCCCAGATGCCCGATCCAGGGAATCCCCGCCCGGCCTAAAGCCTCCCACTGGGCCCGACTCTCTTCCCCTCCCTCCGGCTTCACCGCATCAGCCCCGGCCGCCAACAAAACCCGGGAATTTTTCACACACGCCTCGGCGGTCTCATAACTCCCGGCCGGCAGATCGGCCGAAATCATCGCCCGCTTTCGACCCCGCGCGACCGCCTCGGTGGCCCGAAGCATGTCCGCCATCGTCACCGCGGTGGTGTCGGGCATCCCCAGCACCACCATGCCCAGACTGTCTCCCACGTGGATAAGATCCACCCCCGCCTCATCCAGAATCCTCCCCAGCGGATAGTCATAAGCCGTCAGCGCCAGCAAGGCCTGGCCCCGCGGCCAGGCACGCAACTTCTCCGGAGTTATCCGATTCGCCGGCACAAACCACCCTCCTTTGACCGCAACCATCCCGCGGCTTCCGCCACCGTCCCGGGCAACCCCGGAACTCTCCGCTCAGGACAAATCTCCGCCAGCGGCTGTAACACGAACTGCCTTTGCCCCATTCGGGGATGCGGCAACCGCAGCCTCGAGGTGTGGATGGGCCGCGCGTCGGCATAAAGCAGGTCGAGATCGAGAACCCGTGCCTGGTTTCGTATGCGCACCCCCCTTCGGCCCCGGCTCCTCTCGTACGCTTGGGTCAAATCCAACAACCTTTCCAAAGAACCGCTCCAGCGGATCTCCGCGACCTGATTGGAAAACCGGGGACTCCCCTCCGGACAGTCCACCGGCTCGGTTTCGTACACTGCGGAAAACTTCACCCCGGGATCGAGCCCCTGCAGCCAGCTTCGCGCTGTTGCCAACTCCTCTTCCCGGTTGCCGAGGTTGGAGCCCAGACCAATCCCCACGCGCATCAGCTCAGGCCGAGCACGTCCGTCATCTGGTACATTTTGGCCGGCTTGCCCACCAACCACTTCGCCGCCCGCAGCGCCCCGCGCGCGAACACGTCCCGGCTGCTGGCCCGGTGGCTCAGCTCAATCCTCTCTCCTTCACCCGCCAGCAGCACGGTGTGGTCCCCCACCACATCCCCGCCCCGCACCGCGTGGACGCCGATCTCATCCTCCGTCCGCTCGCCGGGCTCGCCGGTCCGCCCGTGCCTTGCCACCACCTCGGGCTTGGTTCGGCGCGCCTCCGCCAAAACCTCCACCAGGCGCTTGGCGGTCCCGCTCGGCGCATCCTTCTTCAGCCGGTGGTGGATTTCAATGACCTCCGGATCAAATCCCTCCGGCAACGCCTTGGCGGCCTGAGCCGTGAGATAAAAAAGTAGATTCACGCCCATCGAGAAGTTGGGGGAATGGATCAGCGGGATCTTGTGCGAGGCCGCGGTGATCAACCCGCGCTCCGCCTCGGTGTGGCCGGTGGTGCCGATCACGCAGGCCGCCTTCACCGCTTGGGCGGCCTTGAGCACCGCTTCCGTGGCGGAACGGTGACTAAAATCCACCACCGCCTCTGCCTGGGCGGTCACCTTGGCCAGGTCGTCCCCAAAATCACCCTCCCCCACCACCTCGATGGTTTTGTCCGCCCGGGCCAGATGTAACACGGCCTGTCCCATCCGACCCTTGGCTCCGATCACTGCAATTTTGGTGGCCATCCAGGAATCTTCCCCCCAAAGGGCGTCTATTTCAACCCAGCCTGTTGAAGGGTGGCCATGAGCTGGGCTCGACTTGCCTCCGTGATCGGCACTAACGGCAGACGGAGCTCCTCTGCCAGCCAACCCCGGGCGGCCATGGCGGCCTTCACCGGTCCCGGATTACTCTCGATGAAAAGGTCGCGGAACACCTCGGCATACTTTTGGTGCAGCTCCTCTGCCTTTTTCCAGTCCTTCCGCAGGGCGGCATCCACCATCGACTTCACCTCGGCCGGAATGAGGTTGGAGGCGACGCTAACCACGCCGACCGCGCCGCGTTTCATGAATTCCACGGTCATGGCATCGTCCCCGCTTAGGATTTCAAAACCCGACGGCACCGCCGCCCGGATCGCATCCACCCGCTCCGGCTTGCCCCCCGCCTCCTTGATCGAACGAATGGTCGGACACTCCTTGGCCAGACGCCCCACCGTTTCAACGGTGATCTCCACCCCGCAACGTCCGGGCACGCTGTAGAGCATGATGGGCAGGTCGGTTTCCCGCGCGATCGCCCGAAAATGTTGAAACATCCCTTCAGGGCTCGGCTTGTTGTAGTAAGGGGCCACCAGCAAGAGCGCATCCGCCTTCGCCTTCTGCGCCCCCGTGGAAAGTTCCATGGCTTCGGCCGTGCTGTTGGACCCCGTCCCGGCCACCACCTGGATCCGCTTCCGGGCAATTTGCACCGCCAGCTCGATCACCCGGGCATGCTCCACCATGTTCAGCGTGGGCGACTCCCCCGTTGTTCCCACCGGCACGATCCCTTCGATCCCGGCCGCAATTTGCCGCTCGATCAACTCCGTAAAGGCCTTGTCATCCACCTTTCCGTTCCGGAAAGGGGTCACCAGCGCCGTGTAGGTCCCCTTAAACATGCCAGACGCCCTCAAAAACAATCCGTGCCGGTCCCTGCAGCACCACATGCCGCGCCCGGTCGTTCACCCATTGGAAATGCACCCGCAGGACATCCCCGCCCCGCGTCTTCACATGGACCGGCGGCTTCACCCGCTTTTGCAAGTACGCGAGAATGGAGGAAGCCACCACTCCGGTGCCGCAGGCCAGGGTTTCCCCCTCCACGCCCCGCTCATAGGTGCGCACCTCGATCCGGTTGCCCCGGCCCACCGAGACAAAATTCACATTCGTGCCCGCCGGGGCAAAAAAGTTGTGAAAGCGGATCGCCCGCCCGTCCTTCTCCACATCGACCCCGTCCACAGCCCGGACAAACTCGACCGCGTGGGGCACACCCGTATGGATGCAGTCGAGCTTGACCCGGCGCCCGGCGGCGGTGATCTCCTTGCCCAACCGGGGCCAACCCGGATCAGACATGGAAACCTTCACTTCCTTGCCGAGAATCTCGAGCTGCACCGGGCCCGCCTTCGTCTCCACCCGCATCGACTTCCCCTTCCAGCCCGTGGCCACGCGCACCAGCAGGGCAAAGCACCGGGCCCCGTTGCCACACATTTCCGCCTCCCCGCCGTCGGAGTTGTAGTAGCGCATCCGGAAATCCGACCCGCGGCCGCGAGGCTTCTCCACCACCAGCACTCCGTCGGCCCCGGCTCCACGCCGGCGGTCACACCAGGCCGCAATCCGCTCCCGGGTCAGGCCCAGCCCACCCTTCCGGCCATCGAAACCGAGGAAGTCGTTTCCCGCCCCCTCCAACTTCCAGAAACGAACCGCCCGGCTCACGCCCTTCTCTCCCCGCGCCAGAGATCGGCCAACCGCTCCCGGGTCCGCACGACCCGGGCCCGATTCCCCGAGACCAGAATCTCCGCCGGACGGGGTCGGGTGTTGTAGTTCGAGGCCATCGCGAAACCATAGGCGCCGGCGCTCAGGATGGCCAACCGGTCTCCGCGCTCGACCGGCGGCAGGGTCCGATCATGCCCAAACACATCCCCGGATTCGCAGACCGGCCCCACCACATCCGTGCAGATTGCCCCCGGCCGCGGCTTGCCCACGGGCTCAATCTGATGGAAAGCCTCGTACAGCGTCGGCCGGATCAGATCGTTCATCCCGGCATCCACCACGGTGAAATCCTTCCGCCCGGTCTGCTTGCGGTACAACACCTCAGTCACCAGAAGGCCGGCGTTACCCACGAGAAATCGTCCAGGCTCGAGCAGGATCTGCATCCGCAACTCCCGGAGGAGCGAGACCAGCGAAACCGCGTACTCATTCAACGTCAAAAAGCGTTGCGCCTTCGGGCTCTTCCACCAGCCGTCCCGCCCGCTGGCCAAAGCGTCCTGGTAGACGATCCCCACCCCGCCCCCGATGTCGAAATATTCCAGATCGTGCCGGTCCCGCAGCCGTGCGACCAACGGGATCATCTTTCGCACCGCCGCCCGAAACGGGGCCGCTTCCGTGATCTGGGAGCCAATATGCATCTGGATGCCCCGGAGATGAAGCCGCTGGTCACCGGAGGCTCCCCGGTAAATCGCCGCCACCTGCTCAAAGGGAATCCCGAACTTGTTGGCGTAGGTTCCCGTGGTGATTTTGGCATGCCCGCCTGCAGCCACGTCGGGATTCACCCGCAAAGCCACCGGCGCACGGCGACCCTTTTTGCGTCCGGCCACCATCGCAATCGTGTGGAGCTCTTCCTCGCTCTCCACATGAAAAGCCTTCACTCCGGCGCGCAGGCCGGCCTCAATCTCCTCCTCGGTCTTGCCCACTCCGGCAAAAACGCACTTGGCCGGCTTCCCACCCGCCTTCCGTACCCGCTCCAGTTCCCCGGCACTGACCACGTCGAACCCGCTCCCCGCCC
Source organism: uncultured Akkermansia sp. (assembly GCA_964635945.1). GTDB lineage: Bacteria > Verrucomicrobiota > Verrucomicrobiia > Methylacidiphilales > Verrucolacustridaceae > Verrucolacustris. Next base: position 5,286 of record CAZWQT010000046.1, read on the forward strand.
GGGCCAGCAGGCTTAAAATCGCCAGATTGCTGTTGGCCTTGACCGAGTAACAAACCAGCGGATCCAACGCCCGCAATACCCCGCGCAGCCGGCGATAATGATCCAGAATGGTCCCGGCGGAATACACGTACAGGGGGGTACCGTGCCGGTTGGCCAGCGCCTCCAGGCTCACCCCCTCCACGTAAATTTTTCCGCTCTTTCTCTGAATCCGATGCATCCGAATAGAATAATGAAAATTCCATGATCTTCCACCCTCGATCTAGGCCCCTCAAGGTGCTGGGATTCGTCATCGTAAGCGCAAACGAGTCCTTGGTAGGTTGATTCCATGAGCTGCTGGTTGGTCAAACAAGAACCCTCCACGTATCCCTTCTCCCGCTTTTGTCAGGAAAAGAAGGTGGTCTGGGACGGGGTTCGCAACTACCAGGCCCGAAACTTTCTCCGGCAGATGAAAAAGGGAGATCGGGTGCTCTACTACCACAGCGTGGACGAGCGCGCGGTGGTCGGCACCGCCAAAGTCTCCCGCCCGGCCTTCCCCGACCCCACCGCGCCCAAAGGCGAGGACTGGACCTCCGTTGAACTGACTGCGGATTGCCTTCTCCCAACTCCGGTCACCCTTGACCAACTCAAAGCCGACCCCCGCTTCCGCGATCTGCTTCTTCTCCGCCAGTCCCGGCTCTCGGTGATGCCGGTGCCGCCGAATCTGTTTCAGGCCATTCTCAAACTCGGCGGTTGATCAGCTCTTGGCGTAGACCTCCGCCCCTTTCCGAACAAACTCCCTCGACTTTTGCTCCATTCCGGCCCGCAGGGCCTCCTCCTCCTTCACCCCCTGCTCGGCCGCATATTTGCGCACGTCCTCCGTAATCTTCATGGAGCAGAACTGCGGTCCGCACATGGAACAAAAGTGGGCGCTCTTGGCCCCCTCTTGCGGCAGGGTTTCGTCGTGAAAGGCCCGCGCCGTGACCGGGTCAAGCCCCAGGTTGAACTGATCCCGCCAACGGAACTCAAACCGCGCCTTGGATAGGGCGTTGTCCCGGTACTGCGCCGCCGGATGCCCCTTGGCCAAGTCGGCTGCATGGGCGGCGATCTTGTAGGCGATCACCCCGGCCTTCACGTCATCCCGGTTCGGCAGTCCCAAATGTTCCTTCGGCGTGACATAGCAGAGCATCGCGCAGCCGTACCAACCGATCATCGCCGCCCCGATCGCCGAGGTGATGTGATCGTACCCGGGGGCAATGTCCGTCGTCAGCGGTCCCAAGGTGTAGAAGGGCGCCTCATGACACCACTCCAACTGCTTCTCCATGTTTTCCTGAATGAGGTGCATCGGGACGTGTCCCGGCCCTTCGTTCATCACCTGCACACCGCGCTCCCACGCCCGCTTCGTCAAATCGCCCTGAGCCTTGAGCTCCCCGAACTGGGCTTCGTCGTTGGCATCGGCCAGCGAACCCGGCCGCAGCCCGTCCCCGATCGAGAAACTGATGTCGTACGCCGCCATGATCTCGCAGATCTCGTCCCAATGGGTCCATAGGAAATTTTCCCGGTGATGTGCCAGACACCACTTGGCCATGATGGAGCCGCCGCGGCTGACGATCCCCGTCATCCTTCGGGCCGTCAGCGGAATGAAGCGCAGCAGGACGCCGGCATGGATCGTGAAGTAATCCACCCCCTGCTCGGCCTGCTCCACGAGCGTGTCGCGGAAGATTTCCCAGGTCAGCTCCTCCGCCCTGCCCCCCACCTTTTCCAGCGCCTGATAAATCGGAACGGTGCCGATCGGCACCGGAGAGTTGCGCAGGATCCACTCCCGCGTCCGATGGATATTTTTTCCGGTCGAAAGGTCCATCACCGTGTCGGCACCCCAACGGATCGACCAGCGGAGCTTCTCCACCTCCTCCTCAATTGAGGAGGCCACGGCACTATTGCCGATGTTGGCGTTGATCTTCACCAGAAAATTCCGCCCGATGATCATCGGCTCCAGTTCCGGATGATTGATGTTGGCCGGAATGATCGCCCTCCCCCGCGCCACCTCCTCCCGGACAAATTCCGGGGTGATTTCCCGGGGAATCGCCGCCCCCCAGGCCTGGCCCGGATGCTGGAACCGGAGCTGATCCCGGGATCCTGTCGCCGTCATCTCCACCGCCTCGCGGGCGGACTGAAGTTTCATGTTCTCGCGGATCGCGATAAACTCCATTTCCGGCGTGATGACCCCCTGCCGGGCATAATGCAGCTGCGAAACGGACCCTTGCTTGGCCCGACGCGGCTGCCTCCTTCCGCCGGGAAACTCCTCCTGACGGGTTCCCTGACCATTCCGCAAACCATTGTCCTCCGGACGGACTTTTCGGCCCGGATAAGTCTCCGTATCCCCCCGCTCTTCAATCCAGGACGCTCGCACCGCCGGCAATCCGTGGCGCACATCGGCCGCAAAATCCGGATCCCCCCAAGGGCCGCTGGTGTCGTACACCCTCACCGGATCGTTGGCCTGCAGCCGCCCGTCCGGCATCCGCGTGGGTTGCAGTTCAATCTCGCGAAAAGGCACGCGGAGATCGGGCCGCGAACCACCCACGTACACCCTCTTCATTCCCTCCATGGGATCCATTTCTTCCACTTTGGTGATATCCGCTTTCCCGCTCATGCTGGCCTCCTTCCCGCAGCAAGATCATGGGAAGGGAAGAAAGGGTTTCGGCTCTCTCCCTCCGGCGGCATGATCCGCTTCAGGTTCTTAGGGTCTCGGGACCTTGGTTCCCGACTCTCAGCCCGGCCGTCCGGACTCCCCCGTGATTCCAAATCCTAAAATCCCGCTGGCCCGGGTCAACCCCGGGGATTACTGCTCCTCCAAAACTCCCACGGGGACATAGCCCCGCCGCCGATCCATGGTTTCCACCTCAGCATAATCCCCCATCACCCGTCGCACGCTGACCCGATCCCCCCGGTGCAGCGTGGAGGAGGCCGGGGTAACCTGATTCGGGCCCGCCTCCTTGAGGGGAACGTCCGTGCGGATGACCGCCATCGACGCATCCCGATTCCCTGTGCCCGCACACCCCGCCAACCCCAAAGCCGCCACCGCCATGAGAAGAAAAAGAGCTTTCATGGATGAAAGCTATTCCCTGCGCCCCGACAACTCAACCTCCTTACTTTCTTCAGCTTAATCTTAATCTTAATCTTAATCTAACTATGAGCGGCCGCCTCCTTCTCGACACCAAGTCCTCGGCCGCCGCCAACATGGCGATCGACGAATCCCTGCTCCGTCAGGTGAAAGGCCCTGTTCTCCGGATGTATGGTTGGGATCAGCCCTGTGTCTCCATCGGCTACTTTCAGAAGGCCTCCGTGGTCCCGGACGGCACCCCTTTCGTCCGCCGCTACACGGGAGGTGGCCTGGTTGAGCACAGCCGGGATCTGACCTACACCTTGGTTCTGCCCGCCGATCATCCCCTCAACGTTGCGGGAACCCTGCCCTCCTATCAGTCGATCCATGCCGCCGTCGCCTCCGCCCTCCGGGCCGCCGGGGTCGACTGCCAGCTCGCCACTGCCCAACCCCGCCAGGACCATGCTTCCTGTTTTTTGAAGCCGGTTCCCGCGGATGTTTTGGATCCGGCAGGAAACAAGCTGGCCGGCGCCGCCCAACGCCGGACCAAGCAGGGATGCTTGCACCAGGGCAGCATCCTCCTGCCAGGAAAAATGCCGTCCCAACTCCCCGATCTGCTCCCAGGACATCTCGCCCGAGCTCTCGCAAACTCGTGGACTCCCTCCGAAAGATCCCGGGAGGAGGAGGAACTGGCGGAAAAACTTTTTCGCGACCGCTACTCCACCCGCGAGTGGAACTACTCCCGTTGAATTGGTTTTTTCTTCCCTGCTCCCCAGATCAACAGCGCAATCACCACCAACACAAAACCAATTAAGATCAAACTCCCCCGCTCCACCCAGGCCTCCGCCGCCTTTTGGGCCGCCGGGGTCTGGGCAAATTTTTCGCCTGCCAGCGCGCTGAGCCAGATCCAGCAGGGCGCATAAACCATCGCGCCGAGGGCGTTGAGCCCTAAAAATTTCCGGATCGGCATCCGGTGACGTCCGGCAAAAAAGAAAACCCCGAACCGGACCGCCGGGATAAATCGCCCCAGGAAGACTGTTTTCGCGCCGTGTTTTTCGTACAGGTGCTCAATCCGGTGCTGGCGCTTCTCGGAAAACACCCAGGAACCCAGCCGGGTGCCGAGAAACCACTTCCCACCCCGCCGGCCCAAAAAATACACCCACATGTCGCCGGCGAGAATTCCCGCCAGACAGGCGATCACCGCCAGGTGATATTGGGAGTTTCCCCAGCCGACAGAAAGGCCGCTGGCCACCAAAAGCGGCTCCTCCGGGATCGGCACCCCCATCGCGGAAACGAAAAGGATGCCGAACATGGCGAAGTAACGGTACTCCGCGACCGCTTGGATGAGAAAATTGATGTCCATACAAAGGCCTCTGAGTAGGGGTGGTTTGCATTGTCCGCCCCCCTTTTTCCACTAGAAAAACACTTCCTGCCGCCATGTATCTGAATATCGGCCTAGCTTCCAAAGCTCTCTTTCACTCCTACCTCGGTGAGCCGTTTCGCCCCCGTCGGTGGTTGATCGTGAGTTTTTTCATCTTTTTGCTTTCCTGTTTCTGGATCGTCGTGGCGGTCGGTCGCTTCCTCGACCATGTTTTTTTCCCTGCCTTCCGCCGCCAGGAGATTCGCCGCCCGGTCTTTATCATCGCCCCGCCGCGCAGCGGGACCACCTTTCTCCAAAAGCTCCTCGCCCAGGACCGGGAGGCTTTTGCCCCCGTGCTGATGTATCAGACGATTTTCCCCAGCATCTTCCTGCAGAAGATCATCCTCGGCATTGCCTCTCTCGGCCGGAACCAGGATAGCTTTCTGGGGCTGGTGGT
>CAZWQT010000047.1:0-9800 GCA_964635945.1 uncultured Akkermansia sp.
AATAAAAAACGTCGGCGCCCAGATCCCTACAAAGATTCCAAACCTCTCGGCATAAGCCCGCTTGGCATCTGCGATGGCGTCCCCCATGCCTGGTGCCCCAAACTGGCCCCCGGCTGAGAACCAAATCAGCACGGAGCCAATAATCGAAAGGAACCCCAAGGCAAAACACAAATTACTGAGAAACTGGATCTGTTCTTTATTCATGCCTTAAGCTTGTTCTGCTCAGCCGTCCCTTCAAGGTTTTTTTCCGCCGGCGTTCCACAACCGCGCTTGGGCTCGGTTACTGACACGCCTCGCACTCCCCTCCATTGCGCATCGCTTCAAGGGAGCAGGCCATTTTCTGTTCCGCGGTAAACTCCTTTTTCGGGGACTCCTCGGCGGTCGGAGCCTCGCCTTCTTGCAGGGAGGCTTTGACCTCCTTCTTGAGCTTCACCGTGGCTTTCTCGATGTTGGAAGCCCCCAACGTCCGGAGGTAGTAGGTCGTCTTCAGGCCCTGATGCCACGCCAAACGGTACATTCGGGATAGCACCTTCAGATCGGGTTGACCCAGGAAGAGGTTGAGCGACTGGCTCTGATCGATCCATTTCTGGCGACGAGCGGCCGCCGCCATGATCCATTCGAAGCCAACGGCAAAGGCTGTCAGGTAGCGCTGTTTCAGTTCCTGCGGCATTCCCTCCACCGGACCAAGCTCACCGTCGAAGTACTTCAACTGATCGACCATCTGCTGGTTCCATAAACCCGCCTTCTTCAAATCCCGCACCAGGAATGGGTTCAGCACAATGAACTCACCCGACAAGTTGCTCTTCACAAAGAGATTTTTGTAAGTCGGCTCGATGCAGGGTGATGTCGCGGTGATGTTGGAGATTGTTGCGGTGGGCGCGATCGCCAGCACGTTGGAATTCCGCATCCCATGGGCGCGGATCTTCTCCCGCAACGGGGCCCAGTCCATCCGACCGCCCCGCGGCACCTCCACCGGCACGCCCCGCTCCTGCTCGAGAAGGTCAATGGTATCCTGCGGCATCAGCCCACGGTCCCACTTCGAGCCGCGATAACTCGAATAGGTGCCCCGCTCTGCCGCCAGATCGCTGGAAGCCTCGTACGCGAAGTACGCAATCGCCTCCATCATCTCGTCGTTAAACTCCACCGCCGCTTCCGAGGCGAAGGAAATCCCCTTCATATACAGGGCGTTCTGCAGGCCCATCACGCCCAATCCGATCGGCCGGTGGCGCGAATTGGCAGTCTTAGCCGCTTCGGTCGGATAGAAATTAATGTCGATAACGTTGTCCAGAGCGCGCACCGCCACCCGCACCGTTTCCCGCAACTTCGGCAAATCGAGCGCCCCGTCGGGGAGAAGGTGGGTGTCCAGAATGACGGAACCAAGGTTACACACCGCGGTTTCGTCCTTGCCGGTATTGAGAGTGATCTCGGTGCAGAGATTTGAACTATGAATGACGCCGGTATGGTCCTGCGGACTGCGCACATTGCAGGCGTCCTTGAAGGTGATCCATGGATGACCCGTCTCAAAGAGCATCGCCAGCATCCGCTTCCACACCTCAATCGCCGGGACTTGCTGACCCCAGATCTCGCCACGTTCCGACTTCTTTTCGTAGGCCAAATAGGCTTCTTCGAACCTTTTACCGTACGTGTGGTGCAACTCCGGCACCTCGCTCGAGCGGAAGAAGGTCCAGTGTTCCCGGGCCTCCATCCTCTTCATAAACAGATCCGGGATCCAGTTGGCCGTGTTCATATCATGACAACGACGCCGGTCGTCCCCGGTATTTTTCCGAAGCTCGAGGAAGTCAAACAGGTCGTTGTGCCAGGTCTCCAGATAAGCACAGCCGGAGCCTTTCCGCTTCCCACCCTGGTTTACTGCCACGAGCAAGTCGTTGTGCAGTTTCAGGAAAGGGATCACGCCTTGGCTCTCGCCGTTGGTCCCCCCGATGTAGCTACCGGTACCGCGCACGCTTGTCCAGGAACCGCCCAAACCGCCCGCCCACTTCGAGAGCATGGCGTTCTCCGCCACGCCCCGCTGCATGATCCCGTCGATCGAATCGTCGACCCAATAGAGATAGCAGGAGGAGAGCTGACTGTGGTTCGTGCCGGCGTTGAATAAGGTTGGGGTGGAGGAGCAAAAACGGCGGCTCTTATAAAGATTGTAAAGCTCAATTGCCCTCTGCTCGCGTTCCTTGGGCTCCGCATGGAACAGCCCCATGGATACCCGCATCCAGAAGAACTGGGGCGTCTCGAGCCGCCGCGTGGTGGCCGCCTTTTTATCAATGATCAGGTAGCGGTCGTACAGGGTCTGGACTCCCAAAAAGTCGAACTCGAGATCCGCCAGCGGGTCGAGCGCCGCCGCCATCTTCTCCAGATCGTATTTGAGCAGATCCTGACTAAACCGTCCGATCGCTATCCCCCGGTCAATGGTTTCCCGGAACCGCCGACGGTGAAAGTCCCGCAACGCCCCCACTCCATCCCGCACGATGTCCCAACCGAGCACCTCCTCATAAATAAAGGAGAGCTGAATACGGCCGGCAAACTTCGCGAAATCGGCATCTTTTTCGATCAGAGTCTTGGCATTGAGGCTGATCGTGTTGTTCAGGTCCGCTTTTTTGATCCCGTCAAAAACCGAGCGCCGCAACTCCTTCTCGATCTCCCCGGCCCCCAGGCATAGGTCCAGTCCGATCGAGGCAAACTCAATGCGCGCCCGAAGGTCGGCCCCGTCCCACAGGTAGGTGGTGCCATCGGCATTGGTGACCACCACCATGCCTTCGTTCGTGCTGGCGGAAGTTTCCGTCTCCTCGCCCCGGGACTTTTTCTCCCGCAGCTCCGTCCGCATGGCACGATAAAGAATGTACCGCTCGGCTACCTTGTAGTGGCCGGCCCTCATCAGCTCTTCCTGAACAATATCCTGCACTTCCTCGATGTGGACCGTGGCCTGCCCCAGCTCGATCACCCGCAGGGTCGCCCCGCGTGCGATCCCCGCGGCCGGGGCCGAATCCATTCGCAGGGCCAAAAAGGCCTGCCGGACCGCCACCTCGATTTTCGACTCGTTCCACGGCACCGACTGCCCCATCCGACGGATCAGCTTGGTAGTACAAACCGGTACATCCCCATCGGTCTGGTTATCCTCAAGACGGCGCTTGCGCTCGACCACCAAACTACGGGCCACGTCGTATGCGTTGTTGTCCACGAGAGTCTTTTCCACGAGGGTTCTTAGATCCTCGATCTTGAGCCGAAGCGGCCGCTCGGCCAAGGCCTGACGGGCGAGATTCTTCCCCACCTCGGTACAGATCCGGGCCACCCAGCGACGGTTGGACTCGGTAAAAATGGAGTCCTGCCCCTTGGCCTTGAGCAAGCGGGCCAGGCTGCGCCCCACCATTTCGGCGACTTCCGCCAAGCTAAAGGCGTGGTGACTTTCCCCGTCGATAACTTCGATCTCCGGCAAATCCACCTGTACATCCAGCACGGTTTTACCCCACTCCGCCGGGGTGCCTTCCGGCAGGTTAAGAAAGCGCTTCATCGCCAAGTCCACGTCCACTTCACGCCGGTCCATCTTCATGCTTTTACGGTCTCCTTCTGCTGGTGTTGCTTCGAAAAATTAGAGCTCGTCGTCGTGCACCGCCGCCAACGCCGAAGACTTCTGGTACTCCGTCACCCGACCCTCGAAGAAGTTCTGCTCCTTCTTGATGTCCATCATCTCGGCCAGCCACGGCAGCGGATTGGCCACATCGCCGCGCAGGGGCTTCAACCCAACCCCCTCCAGACGACGGTCGGCAATGTAATCAATGTAGGAGGTGAACTCCTCCAGGCTCAGCCCCACCGCGTTGACCGGCAGACAGTCCTTGATGAAGGTCTTCTCCAGTTCGACGGCTTGGGCCATCGTTTGGCGCAGCTCTTCCTTGAACTCCTCATTCCAAATCTCCCGGTTCTCCTCCACGAGATCCATGAACAGATTCCGGAACACTTCGATGTGATTGGACTCGTCGCGCAGGGTGTAGCGGAACATCTGGCCGATTCCCGGAAACTTGTTTTGCCGGTAAAGTGACAGCACCATCCCGAACAGTCCGTAAAACTGCGTCCCTTCCATGCACTGGCCGAAAACAAACATGTTTTTGGCGAGGAGTTTCTTGTTCTCCGGCTTGGTCAGATCCAGGTCACGCCGCAGATCCTTGGAAATCCCCGTCACGAACTCGTTCTTCTTCACGATCGACTGCACATCCTCGAACATCGCCTCGCACTCGTGCGGGTTGATCCCCAGCGAGCTGATCATGTAAAGGAGCGAATCGGCGTGAATGTTTTCCTCGTGGGCGTGCCGTCCCAGCACCAGCTTTAGTTCTGGTGCGGTCACCAATTCACGCACCACGTGCTGAATGTTGTCGCCGACGATCCCTTCGGCCGCTGAGAAATAGCCGATTCCCATCCGGATGATCCAGCGCTCCACGTCGGAAACCGCCTTGGAGTCTTTCCACTGCTCGATGTCTTTCCCCATCCCGATGTCCTCAGGTTCCCAGTGGTTTGCCTTCATCTTGCGGTAAAGGTCGTAGGCCCAGGTGTACTTCAACGGCAGAAGGTTGAAGGTCATGGTCTCCTTCCCCAGAATCACCTTCTTTCCCGCAAATGCGGCTTCCGCCTTCTTTTTATCGAGGACAAATTTACGTCCTCCCACTGTGAATTCAGTCTGCATCATGGTTGTGTTTACTCCCTTAAACGGCCCCGCAGAGAAGCGTCGGCACCATCCCTGCCAAGGTCATGAATTGGGTAGTTTTTGATCTTTTTACGCAATTTTGCGTAAATTTGTTCCCCAGCCGACTGCACCATTGAGTTGTGGTGGATGTTCTCAAGACGACTAGGAATAGTATGATAAAGAGCCCTGTCAACCCCCTTCAGTTAATTTATTTGTTTTATGCGGATATTGCTTAAATAAAGGCAAATAGGTCACTTTTCCCCTCGGAGATTCCGCAACTCTGCCCCACCCACTTATTCACCAACCCCTTTCCCGCCACATTTTTGTCACAATTTCTACCCCAAGACGCTGCTTGGAAATTCAGGATTTGCTAGGCCCGTTGTCCTCTTGTTTGCCGACTCATGCGTGCAGGAGGCGCTACGGCCTGAAAAATTCGAATCGCTAACCCCTCCTGTCTACCACCCTGCTTTTATTTCGGCACCGCACATCCCCCGCCGTGCTTTTGATGGTACTTCTGATGATATTCTTCCGCTGCCGTATACGGCCCCGCGAAATCCACCTGAGTCACAATCGGTCGGGAAAACTTTTTCACCTCGGTCAGCTTGGCGATCACCTTCCGGGCGGCCGATTCCTGCTCCGGCCGTGTGAAAAAAATTGCCGACCGGTACTGGTCACCCACATCCGGCCCCTGCCGGTTCAGCGTCGTCGGATCATGGATCTTGAAGAAATACTCCAGCACCTTCTCCGTACTCACCTTCCCTGGGTCGTACTCCAATTTCACCACCTCGGCATGCCCCGTCCCATGCCCGCATATTTCCTTGTATGTCGGATTCTTCGTCCACCCGCCTGAATACCCCACCTCGGTGCTCGTCACCCCGGGCAGCTCGTCAAAGGCCGCCTGCACTCCCCAGAAACAACCAGCCCCCAGGAGTAAGGTCTCTGTTTTGGGATTCAGCCCTGCCTCCTCGAAATTCAACACCGCCGAATTGATGCAGTACCTCAGACCCGTTGGCTTGGGTCCATCTGGGAACACATGCCCCAAATGGGTCTCACACCGCACACAGTGCACCTCGGTCCGGCTCATCCCATACGAGTTGTCTGTGGTCTCGCCGATATTCTCCTCGGCAAAGGGCTGGAAAAAGCTCGGCCAACCGGTTCCCGATTCAAACTTGTCATCCGACTTGAACAGCGGTAACCCGCACCCGGCACAGAAATAGATCCCGTTCTTCTTGTTGTCGTGAAACACCCCGCAAAAAGCCCGCTCCGTGCCGTGCGTCCGCCCCACCCGAAACTGCTCAATCGTCAGCCGGTTCGCCCACTCCTTGTCCGATCGTTGCACCGAGGCCACTTTAACAGGCGCGCTTAGCTTAAAACCCGCATCGAGAAGTCTCACTTCGACCTCCTTTTGCATTGGCTTTTTCTCAGAGGCTCCTGCCATAAATCCATCATAGTCGATCCATAAGCCACCGACGAGCAGCAGAATTCCGAGGGTAGTTAAAATTTGGGCCGTCTTGCTCATCAGGGTTTAGACTGCCCTTCTCCAAGCCTCGTTCAACCGACCTCTTCCACCTACCACCTGCCCCCTCCAGCCCTCCTAAGCGTAATCGTAAACGTAACCGAACAGCCTTAGGCCTTAGTCTCTATCTCCAAACCTGTCGTATACCTCGCCGACTGCTCATCTGCGTGATAGGAACTTCGAACGAGCGGCCCGCTCTCACAGACTCCAAAGCCCAGCACCAACGCCCTGTCCTTCCACTTCGCAAATTCCTCCGGCGATACCCAACGGTCGATCGGCAGATGCTTCTGCGTCGGCCGCAAATACTGCCCGAGAGTCAGAATATCCACCTTCTCCTCCGCCAGATCCTGCAGGGTCTCCTCAATCTCCTCGTCCCGTTCGCCGATCCCCAGCATCAACCCCGTCTTGGTCACAAAGCCGCGTGCCTTGGCCCGGCGCAGCACCTCCAGACTTCGGTCGTACCTTGCCTGCACCCGCACCGGCTTCTGGAGCCGCTTCACCGTCTCCATGTTGTGATTGAGGATATCCGGGTCGGCATCCAGGACCGCGTTCAGACTTTCTTCCCGACCCTTGAAATCCGGGATCAGCACCTCGATGTGGGTCTCGGGGTTCACGTTACGGACAGCTCGCACGGTGCGCGCCCAGATCTCGGCCCCGCCGTCGGCGAGATCATCCCGGGCCACCGAGGTGATGACCGCATGCTTCAGTCCCATGATCCGCACGGCGTCCGCCACGCGGGCCGGTTCCCCCCAATCCACCTCGCCCGGCTTGCCGGTGGCGATGGCGCAGAAACGGCAGGAGCGGGTGCAGGTGTCGCCCAGGATCATGATCGTGGCCGTTCCCCGGCTCCAACACTCCCCTAGGTTCGGGCAGTGGGCGCTTTCACAGACCGTGTGCAAGCGGTTCTCCTGCACCAGGTTTTTGACCTTCAGGTAGTCAGGCCCTCCCGGGATCTTGGCCCTCAACCACGCCGGTTTACGCTCCATTTCCTGCCTTTCTAGCGTATTTCCCGCCCAAATCCATCTCCGCTTGGCAGGTCCCGAGGTGCCCGGCGGATCGAGAGTCCTTCCACTTCCCGCCTTCCACTTTCCACTTAAAACAAAAAAGCCCCGATCCTCTCGGACCGGGGCTTCAAGCTTCGTAGCGATCTTGGGCCTAGGCGCGCCGCCGACGATTCGCCAGGAGCGCCGAGAACCCCAGCACGAACATGCTGGCCACGCTCGGCTCGGGAATCGCCGTGGCCGTATAGGTGATATTCAGGCTCTTTCCATCGTTGCTGAGGCTCGTGCCCCACGTTCCTGTAAAGCTGTTTTGAAAGCCAGAGGTGTTGATGGCAAATGCATTTGAAGCGTAGCCGCTGATGGTTCCAGAGGCCGTGGCGATCGCGAAGGTGTAGTTGTTTGCGTCGTTGAAGTTGGCTGCCAATCCTCCCGTGTCGTTGCTCGCCAACAAGGAGACCACGTCGATGATGAACTGGTCCACCGAAGTAGCGGAAATGGTCAGATTTCCCGCAATGTTCAGGAAGTCCCAACTGGCCCCAGCGGTTCCGGTAAAATTATCGATTTCCCACTGGTAGCGGCCGCCCCCCAGGAAAGTGGTGCTGCCAACATCGAGAATTCCTGTGCTGTTGCCTGGCGCCAGCACACCGTCAACGGAAAGGGCTCCGGTGGTGGTGCCGGACCCCTTCAAGGTGCCCCCACTGGCAATGGTGATGGCCGATGTGTTCGCGGCTGCATCCGAATTCATGGTTAACGTAGTGCCGGAGTTGACTTGCAGGGTTCCACCCACAATTTCTGCGCCTGTGCTGATTGAGCTGTTGGCGCTGAGGTAGGCGGCTTTTCCGGATCCAACCGTGAGGCGACCCCCGGTGGCAGTCAACGCCCCCACGGTGTCGTCCCCTCCGAGGCTGAAATTGCCTCCAGTAAGACTAATGGAGGCATTGTTGGCGATCACACCATCAGCCGAAGTCTCCATTGTACCGCCACTGACAGAATAAGAGGTGCTGGCCAGAGCCGTGCCGGAGGAAATTTTTCCACCGCTCACCGTGGTTGCGCCGGTGTAGCTCTGGGTGCCGTAAAGAGAGAGGGAGGTATCACCCGACCCTGCCATGGTAACTCCGCCTGTTCCAGAAATGCTGTTTTGGAACAAGGTTCCTTTGTTAGCCCCATTGATGGTCAAGGTTCCGCTGCCAAGGCTAACCGTGCCACCATTGGAAATGCCCACTTCCTTTACGCCCGAGACAGTGGTGTTTACGCCATTAAGATCAAGCTGGCCGTTAGCACCGATTTGAATCAGGGAGGTGCCGAGATCGCCCCCGCTGATCATTTTGATTTTACCGGCGTGAATGGTCGTAGTGCCTGAGTAGGAATTGTCGCCAGCGAGTTCAAGGATGGAATTAGCTTGGACACTAATTCCGCCCGACCCCGAAATCGCTCCATTAATACGAAGGACTTTTTCGTTATTCCCGTAAACATCAATGTAGTTGCCCTGCAGATTGACTGCGCCGCCGATGGTCAGATTTCCGGAGACGGGGTTGATTTCTAGTCCCGAGTTTAATCGTATAGGAAAGTTAATTGCGTGGGTGGCCGTGCTGTTGTTTTGGATGATTGCCCCACCATGCCCGCTAATGCTGCTGAAAGTATTTTCCGTACTCCCCCCAATAGTCCGGCCAGAAGTTGCTCCCGAGTTAAATGTAACTCTCCACCTCCGGGCGCCGTCTCCGGCAAAATTGTTATTCATCGAGGTATTATTATTGTTATTGAAGCTCAGATTACGATACCCCTCGTAATTCGGGTTATGGTTATCCCAACCTTGGGAGTTGTTGTACCAGCTCGAGCTATTCCAATCACCAGTGGATGCATTGTCCTTCCAATTATTAACATCCTCCCACGCCGCCTTTGCCACCGCACCGGAAAGAAAGAAAACGGCGCCGGCGAGGGCCAAGAGCATCCAGGTAAATCCGCTGCCGCGGTGCCACGGCTCGCTCACTGGAATGACTTCGTTGCGGGTGTTCGGGTTGATTTTGGTTTGCATGGTAGTGCCTCCTTTGAGGACTGAATTCGCGTATGTGACTGAATATTTCATCACTGACTTTGTAATCATTACTCACGCGAATCCTAAATTCAACGGGGGCTTTGAAGAAAATTGTGGAACTGTTCAATTTTATCATTAAGCTTCTTTTAAATTAGTAAATAATTAGCACAAAAGATGGAGCTGCTTTTAGGCTAACGATTTTAATAAATTATCCAATTTTCCCGAGTTCAGCCGAAACCCTTGCAACCCTCCCGGAGGCATCCACTCAGCTATCCTCAGGGTAAAAACTACGGCATTTCCCCAAAAAACCTAAAAGATGGATGGTTGGGCTTTGCCCTTATTCGCCTTTGTTCACGAAAACTTCTTTCAGGGTTGGGTGCTCGCTTGGAGTAAAAGGCTGGGTCATCACAGTGGCTGGGTTGATGACGATCGCCAACCCCAAGCTGGGACAACTTCTCCTCAGCAGTCTGCTATACGGTTCGCTCTGCATTTCCTCGGCCAAAGCCGTAGATGCCGAAACCGCCCAAACCATCGCCGACCTCAAAGCCCAAGTTCAGCTCCTGATCG
>CAZWQT010000048.1:0-4025 GCA_964635945.1 uncultured Akkermansia sp.
CCCATGCCCTCTTTCGACGTCGTCTCTGAAATCAACATGGCCGAGCTTGGCAACGCCCTGCTCATGGCTCGCAAGGAGCTGGCCAGCCGGTTCGACTTTAAGGGGGTGGAGTGGGAGATCGCCGAGGAAAAGGACAAGCTCGTCCTTTCCGCCAACGACCAGTTCAAGCTCGATGCCCTCCGGGAGATCGTCATGGGCAAGTTGGCCAAACGCGGCGTGCCATTGAAAAACCTCGAGCCCAAGGACTCCGAACTCTCTTCCGTCGGTCGCGCGCGACAGGAGATTCTGCTCAAACAGGGCCTCTCCGGGGAAAACGCCAAGACCGTCAGTCAGTCCGTCCGTGGGTCCGGACTCAAACTCCAGGCCGCCATTGAAGGTGGCAAAGTCCGCGTCACCGGCAAAAGCCGGGACGATCTCCAGGCTGCCATCGCCCACCTGCGGAAACTCGACATCCCCGCGGCGCTCTCCTTTAACAACTTTCGGGATTGAGGCAAAGGCAGGGCGGTTTGTCCCTGAACTGCCTCATTCAAAGTTCGGGCTCTCTGGTTTCCACGAGGCGGCCTCGGAGAGGCCTCCCTACCAATACTTTTTATTTTCCCGCTTACCTAAACTTCATCTTCATCTTAATGTCATCAGATGCTCAAACTTCTCCTTCCCCTCTTGTTGATCTCTCTCGCTCACGCCGAGGAGGAAACCGTCAAAAAAGCCGAGGCCGCCCCGGTCAACGATGTGGTCTGGCCCACCAAACTACCCGCCCAGGTTTATGTGATTCCGGTGAAGGTCGATCCCGCCGCCGTGGCCGCCGCCAAAAAGGAGAGCGATGGCGGCCTGCCCAAGGGACCGTTCCGCAAAATGATGGAGGGCGATGAGGATGACAAGAAGGAGAAGCTGAAGGACCTCCAGACCGACATCACCAAGAGCCTCATCGATAAAATGAAGGAGATTGGCCTGCCCGCCCGGGCCTGGACCTCACCCGGAGCCCCTCCCGCGGACGGTTGGAAGGTGGACACGGAGATCGTGGATCTCGACCCCAACAAAAAGCTGATGAAGGAAAATCCCGAGGTGGGAATCGTCCTCTCCATTGCCGACCCCTCATCCTCGGGCGGCAAGCCGTTCCTCACCCTCGACAGTTCCGCCAAGGCCAAGCTGTCCCCCGGTCCCGGCATCAGTCCCATGGCGAAGGGCATGAATCTCATCATGGAGAGTTCCGGCCTTCAGGACTCCATGCAGGTGGACCGCCTCACCGGCCAAGCCGTTGACGAAATCGCCAAAGAGCTGAAAGACAAGAAGCTCCTCAAGGACGATTAGGCAGGGCGGGCTGAGGCCGCCCTACCGGGGTTTAGGAAGCTGAATCCTCGGCCGCTTGGCCGGGCCCCAGGGGTTTTTGCTGAAACTTTCAACCTCCAGTTTTTGGATCGTTTCCCTGGCTAACTCCAAAATCGGGCCAATTCCCACACCCTCCCACTCCTCTCCGTAGGGGCCGATATTTTTCTCCGCCAACTTCAGGAGCCGAGCGGCTGGATTCAGCCGCTTCCCGTGCACCCGATGGGTTGGATGTTCGTGGTGTTTTCGCATATGGACGAACCCCCCCGCCAACTGGATCAGTCCCTGGTAAAAGGCGGCGGATGGGGCTTCCCGACCCTGCTCCAGCCAAAGGGACTCCAACACATCGTGGGCCTCGTAGTAGTCACCCCGATTGAAATGGTGAAAGTAGGCGGCGTAGCGGACGTCCCACCCCCGGGGATCCACCCCTTCCCACAGCACCGAGATCCGGCTTGATTTTCCCGACATCCGACCAACTTATCCCGGGAGTCTGCCCGTTTGAAGCTCTTGCCGAACTCTTGGCAGTCCGTACCTTGCGGCCATGGGAGCAACCCCTCCGGACCGGGCCACCGCCGCCGCCAAGATTTTGGCGAAACCGGCGGACTATAAGGTGTGCGAAGGCTGCGGCAGCATCGTATTGAAAAAGGCTCTCCTCTGCCCCAACTGCCACGCCTACCGTTTCGACGAGTCTACCCCCCTCGTGATCAAGCAGGCGGAACTGCTTGGCTCCAGGGAAGCCGCCTCGGTCACGAAGGAAGACTACAACTAAACGACGAGCAGCCTGAGAACGTAACTATTTTTCGTCTACGGTTACGTTTAAGAATTTTACAATCCGGCTGCTGCGTAAGCATAATCGTAATCGTAAACGAGGGGTTTTGGATCGATATTGGAAGCTATGAAGCTCCTGCTTGGTCATTCTCCCGATGCCGACGACGCCTTCATGTTTTACGCCATGGCCAAGGGGCTGGTGAACCTGCGGGGACACGAGTACGAGCATATCCTCCAGGACATTGAAACCCTCAATCGCCGCTGCCAGAAGGGCGAGCTCCACGTGTCTGCCGTCTCCTTTCACGCCTACACGACGATGGCGGGCCAATACGCCCTCCTTCCCTGCGGAGCGAGTTTCGGGGACGGCTACGGCCCCTGCTTGGTGGCAAAGAAAAAATATTCCCGGGAAGAGTTAAAGAATCTCCGGATCGCCGTGCCTGGCCTCCTCACCAGCGCCTACCTGACCCTTCAGCTGTATCTCGGCCTGCCTCACGGCTCGTTTCAGGCGGTGGTTGTTCCCTTCGACAAAATTCAGGAGGAAATCCTCGCCGGCAACGTGGATGCCGGCCTGATCATCCACGAAGGCCAGCTCACCTATGCCGAGGAGGGTTTCACCCTTTGTGAGGATCTCGGACAGTGGTGGGCCCGGGAAACGGGCGGCCTACCCCTGCCGCTGGGCGGAAACGTGGTCCGCCGGGATCTGGGGCCAAAGGTGATCGCCGACGTGACCGAAACCCTGCGTGAAAGCGTTCGCTACGGGCTGGAGCATCGGCAGGCCGGGGTCCGCCACGCCCTGCCGCTGAGCCGCGGCATGGACGAAAAACGGACTGACAAATTTATCGGGATGTACGTCAACGAGCTGACCCTGGATTTCGGCCCCCGCGGCCTTGCCGGCCTCAAGGAATTTTACGCCCGGAGTCGCGCCCAAGGGCTGATTGACTCCAGCCCCTTGCATTTCCCTTAGACAGTCGGACTCTCGGATCCGAAAAACCGCTTCAGTTCTGCGCGGGCATTTTCGGGCGAATCCGACGCGTGGACGACGTTGTGCATCTTATCTTTTCCCAAGTCTCCCCGGATCGTTCCTTTGGGCGCCTTGGCGCTGTCGGTGGGACCCAGCAACTCGCGAACCCTCTCAATGGCCTTTGGGCCCTGGAGAGCCGCCGCCACCACCGGGCCGGAAGCCATGAACTTCTCGATTTCGGGGAAAAAGGGAAGATGGGCCAGATGGGAATAATGCTCCTTCAGCAGAGCCGGGCTCAACCGGAGCATCCGGCAATTCAGGATCCGGAGCCCTTCCTTTTCAAAACGGCGGAAGACCTCCCCAGTCAGGCCGTCGGCTACGGCGTCCGGCTTGACCAAAATCAACGTTGTTTCTGTGCTCATCGGATCTCCTTAATCTTCGCGGGGGTTAAAAGGTCGGGAAGGAGCCTGCCGTTTTCCGCCGCCTTTCGCAATCTGCTCTTTTACCTGATCCAGCATCGTCTGCGCCTCCGCCGCCGGATCTTGCCCCTCTCCGGGCCGGGGTGTCATGCCCGGCACCCGCAAGGCTTTTTCAAAATGGGTCTTGGCCCCCTCCAGATCCCCCCGCCTCCAGAGATGGTTCCCGTAGGTCAGATGGAAAAACCGGCTGTGAGGCCGCCTGGTTAAACCCTGCTGGTACAGGGCTTCGGCCTCCTCAAAGCGGCCCAACAGATCCAGAACCGTGGCCCGCCGGACATAAAGAGTGTCGTCCAGCGGGTTGATCTTTTCCGCTTTGCGATACCAACCATCCGCCGTGTCGGCCAGTCGCCGGATATCCTCCCTTCTCCGGGAAGCCGACCCGGCTTCCTGCCCGACCGGCGCCACAAACAGCTCCAGAACTTTCAGCCGGTAGGCGTCTCCTCCCAGCTCCGCCACGGGCAGACAGGAAGGGTCCCACCCTTCCGCCTCGGCCA
>CAZWQT010000048.1:4125-6500 GCA_964635945.1 uncultured Akkermansia sp.
CATCGGACTCTGTCCCCTCCCCGCGGGTTCGCCCTCGTCGCCACAAAAGAAACACCACCCCCAGCCAAAACGACAAGACCAGAACAGCGCCCACCAGTCCGTAATCACTTAGGGTGTTCACATAGTCATTGTGGGTGAAAACGGTCCGGGTTCCGTGGGTCCAGCTCTCCATCCGTAAGTGGACCAGGTCGAAGCTGGCCGGTCCGGTACCGAACCACGGTGCAGTCTTCCAGATTTCCATCCCGTCCTTGGCCAGCCCGATCCGGAAGTTGCCCTCTCCGCTGAAAATTCTCTCCCAGCCTGCCCCCTGTCCAAGAATCGCCTTCCACCGTTCCGCCACCACCGCGTCACCGGTCGCCGCCAACCAGCCTCCCGCCAACACCCCCAACCCCAACAGCAGGAACACGGTCCGCCCCAGCCAGTTCAGGGGCCCGCGACGCAGCCAGCGCAGCAACCAGAGACCATGGCTGGAAATCCACGCAAGCCAGCTCCCCCGGGAAATGGAGAAATAAACCCCGGCCGCCAGGGCCAAGGCGGCCCAGACCATCAGGCCGCGCAGCGGACTGGCTAAGACCGGCCAGGTGGCGAGAGTCAGGGCGGCCAGGGAGGCCTGCACGTCGTAATTACCGAAGTGGTTCGGACAACCAAAAGTGCCCGACATCCGCTCGCCATAATCCGGCCGATCGACCCCTTCCCAGCCCAGGATCGGCACCGGGCCGATCGGATAAATCCCCTGCCGGAAATGGAGGAATCCCACCGCGCTAGAAACCAAGGCCATCACGACAAAAAAGCCCAAGACCCAGGGAACTCCCTTCCGGGAAGGCAGTTGGTGACGTGCCGTCAAAAAGACCGCCCCGTAGAGCGAGGCACAAAGCCATTCGATTTTCCCCAGGTAAGGAGCGGGCCCCTTCGTCACTGCCCATGCCGCATACCCGAGAAAAAGAAAAACCGTCAGATCCAAAAGGTCGGTCACCCTCCGCCCGGCGCGCCATCCCTCCACCGCCCGCCAAGCCAGCCCAAGCCAAAGACCTGCGGCCACCACGAATGCCGGTCCCAGAAATTCCCGGCGGGCTCCCCCCAAATAGAGGCCCGACCCTGCCACGAGGATCAGGATGGCAAACCAAATCAGGCTTGTGCCCCACCCCCCTGCCCTTCCCGCCTGACCCAGGCGGAAGCTTCCCGCGGAAAAATTCAGGACTTCGCCGGACGCCGCGGACGGACCCGGATCCGCTTTAACCGGGCGGGCCCCTCGGGGCTGACCGTCTCCACCTTGGGATCATCCTTGAAGGCTTGGTGGATGATCCTGCGCTCATACGCGTTCATCGGGGGCAATTCCACTGTCTCGCCGGCCGCACGAACCCGATCGACCAACTCCTTGATCTCATCCAGGAGGGCCGCCTCCTGTTCCCGCCGGAAATTTTCCACATCCACGATCACCCGCGGAGGCGGTTCGTCCCCCCGGGCCAGCATTCGATTGAGCAGAAACTGCAGGTCATCCAACACCTCCCCCTCCCGCCCGATCAACCGCGCAGGATTTTGCATTCTCACATGCAGAACCTGATCCTCCCCGCGCTTCTCCTCCTCCAAAGTGAAGGCGAACCCGAGATGCCCGAGCATGTTCTCCAGGGTCTCCCGCGCCGCCGCCGGCACCGCCCCGCTCATCGGCGCCCCCACATGCCGCCCTTCCAGCGGCCCCGTTTGACCAGGTCGGTGGGACGCACGACCTTCTCCAGCTTAGGCATGGGCTGGCGAAGGTTGTAGTAGAGCTGGCCGATGGAGAGGATGTTTTGCACGGTCCAATACAGGGATAGCGCCGAACTGAAATTATAGCAAAACACCAACATCAGGACCGGCATCCACTTCATCATCTTGGCCGCAGGGTTATCCACCCCCTGGGGCTGGGGTGTGATATGCATGCTCCACATCATCGTGGCCGTCATGATCAGCGGCATCGGGTTGATCGGCAGGCCCAACCCCGGAATGACAAAGACCGTGTCGGGCCGGGACAAATCGTGGATCCAGAAGAAGGTTTGCCCCCGCAGCTCCACCGAGCTGAGGAGCATGTAATAAAATCCGAGGAACACCGGCATCTGGATCAGGAGCGGGAGACAGCCCCCCAGGGGGTTGACCCCGAAATCCTTGTAGAGCTTCATCATCTCGGCGTTCAGCTTGGTCGGCTCTTCCTTGTATTTCTCCTGCAGCTCCTTCAGCTTCGGCGCCAGTAGCTGCATCTTCTTCATGCTGGCGTTGGCCTTGGCCTGCGGGATCCAAAGCACGGCCTTGATCAGAATGGTGAGGAGAACGATCGACCAGCCGTAACTGCCCACATACCGGTGGATCCAGTTCATCACCGCCAGGAGCGGACGGCTGACCCA
>CAZWQT010000048.1:6600-9655 GCA_964635945.1 uncultured Akkermansia sp.
GCGGGATCCCCCTTGACGGTGAGGACCATGGCAAAAAACTGGCTCTTGGCGGCGATCCAGCGGACCTGCCGATCCTCCCGGCTCGCTACCTTCTCTTTTCCCTTCTGCGGGAAGAGAAAGAGAAAACTCGATGGCAGGAACTCCGGCAGCTTATGGGTGGTATAGCTAAGATCGGTGGTGAACCAGCCGGTGCCAACATAAGCCTCCTCATCTTTGCGCAGATGAATCGGGGCGCCCACGCCGCCGGCCAAGGCATACCCGGGCATCGCCAACGGAGCCCCACTCCGGTTCTCCACCTCCTGGTCCAAGGAAAGAAGATAATCCCCCGCCAAACGGAAAGTCCGGCGAATCGTCACCGTCCCGTCGGAACGGGCGGGAGCGGTGAAAACCACCTCCTGGGCATCCGCTTTTTCCAAGACCCAGGCCAGACCCTCGCCTGGCGCGCTCCAGCCACGCAACTCGAAGACCGCATCGGGCGAACCACGGTTGAGAAACACCTTCTCCTGGGCTTCGACCTCATGCTCCCGAAGTTCAATCTCCTTCACGCCCCCGCCCCACGTGGTGAGCACCGCCCGGATCATCCGGTTCTCCAACACGGCGGTCTGTTCCGGAACAGCACGGGTGACCGCGCCCGGGGCCAAGCTTTCCTTGGCCGCCATTTGGGAAGCGGTTGACGCCGGGGTGACGGGTGAGTGGGTCGGGGAGACTGCCGCGCCGGCTTCGGTCTTCTTTTTTACGGCGTTCGGATCAGGAGGGTAGAAAAAGGAAACGATTTGCGGATAAAGAATGAGAAGAAGCAGGCAGACCCCTGCCGCCAACCACGAGGTCCGGTCCATGCCGCCTTTTTTCACGCGGACCTTTTCACCGGATCATGCCCAGCGCCACCCCACGGATGACACCGGGACAACCGGCGTAACGCCATGGCACCGCCGCTCAGCAGGCCGTGCTGGCCAATGGCCTCCTCGGCATATTCCGAGCAGGTGGGATGAAAGCGGCAGCAGGGTCCGGCCGTGCCGAGCAACGAGCGCCAGAGCGGGGAGAACGCCCGCTGGGCACGGATAAAAATGAGGGCCGCGTTTTTCATCGTTCCGAGCCCCAAAGTCCCGCCTTGCGATACAGACCCGTCATCTCTTCCTGCAGGGCCTGGGCGCCGGCTTGACCGGCTTTCGGACGGGAAATCCAGACGGAATCGAGGCCGGGCGTAAGGTCCGCCTGCACATGCCTCCACCCTTCGCGGATCCAGCGTTTGATGCGATTGCGCGTCACGGCCGGCCCACACGCTTTGGAGACGATGGCAGCCATGCGGCGGGTGGAACCGGAGGTGTGGCGCCAGTTAAGTTTAAGGTAAGAGCCGCTCTCCGTGCCGCCCGTGCGTCGGATAGCGTGAAAATCGGACCTGCGCCGAAGAATGCGCGCCCGAGGGAGGCGGCGGTCACGCCCCGGTGTGGCGGGCGTAGCGGCGCTCCACACCTTTGGGCAGAAGACGGCGACGGCCCCGCGCCCGACGGCGCGCCAGGACGGCCCGTCCCCCCTTGGTTTTCATGCGGTTCCGGAAGCCGAACTGCCGGCGACGGGTGCGCTTGGAGGGATTGTAAGTGGGTCTCATGGATGATCTTCGGTAAGCGGAAAATCGTGCCAAAAGCCAGGGAACGAGTCAATGCCCGATGGTTTCTCCATTCAGGGGAAGGAGGCAGCCAAAAGCTGCCGGGATTCTACCGGGGGGCGGGACCCAGAATTTTAAGAAACTCCTCGATCTCCGCCCGCGTATTGGCCACATGCGGTGCCGCCCGGAGCAGCATCTTCCCCCCATGTTCTTTCCTCCACGAAACGCGGATTCGGGCCGCCTCGATTTGGTCTTTGATTTTCGCCCACCCGTTCTTGGGCTCAACGAGGCTGGTGATCACTCTCTCCTCCCCTTCTCCACCATAAATGGCAAAGCCTGCCTGCCGGGCTCCCTCCCTGATCCGCCGGGCCAAGTCGAGGGCGTGGGCAAAAACTTCTGCTTGGCCGAAGGAGGCAAGCAACTCCAGGGAGGCACGCATCCCTTCTATCCCGGGCAAATTCAGGCTGCCCGGCTCGTATCTTCGCCCGCCGGATTCAAACCGGATCTCAGGCTGAGCCAGAAACTCCGGGCTGACCACATTCCACGATCCCAAAAGCGGCGGACGAAGCCGGTCCCAAACCCGCTTCCGCACCATCAGCACGCCGGCCCCCACCGGCCCCAGCATCCACTTATGGGCATCGGCCGCCAAAAAATCCGCCTCGGCAAAGGCCGCCGGCAGCACGCCCAGCGTCTGGATGCCGTCGAGGCAAAGCAGGATGTTTCGTTTTTTCAGCTCAGGCCCGATCACCGCAAGTTCCGGAAGATGTCCGCTCAGGTAATGAGCCGTGGCCAGGCTGACCAGACGGGTATGCCCGCTGATCCGAGGTCGCACGGTTTCCCAGCAAATGGGAGTACCCGGAGAACGCTCCAGAGGCATCGCCCGCACCCCTTGTCTCTCCAGCTCCTTCCAAGGGTACACATTGGCCGGGTAGTCCAGAGGGTCATAGACCACCTCGTCCCCCGCTTTCCAATCCAGACCGAGGGCGACCAGCCCCAACCCCAGGGCCGTGGGGCCCAGCAGGGAAATTTCCTCGGCTTCACATTCCAGAAACCGGGCCGCCACGGCTCGGGTTTGTGCGACCCGTTTCCACGTCGCCTCGCTTTCCTGCCGACCGGCAGCCGCCTCCACCGCCCAGGCATCCATGGCTTCCTGCGCAGGCCCGGTGATCGGGGCCACCGCCGCGTGGGCCAAAAAGATGCCCTCCCGGCTCGCGGGAAACAGTCGCGCGCGATCCGGCGAAGAAAGAATTTGGGCGAGATTCAAGGGGGGTAAGTCCTACCGCGGGTCCGAGCGGTTGTTCCCAAACGCCCGAAGGAACAATGGCTTCAGTCGCTCAATTCCACGTTCCAGTACGCCAAATCGAGGAAATGGCGCCAGGTTTCCGGTCCGTTCCGGGAAATCTGAACAGTCAGGAAGGTGCGGAGCTTGGGTCGCTTGGGTTTCTTGACGAG
>CAZWQT010000049.1:0-9504 GCA_964635945.1 uncultured Akkermansia sp.
CTCCCACGATGGGCGGCGTCCTCATTCTCTTCGCACTCGCCCTGGCCTGTGTCCTGTGGGGCAAACCGACCAACCCGTATCTCTGGATCGCGCTCGGCAGCACGCTGGCGCTCGGAACCCTCGGGTTCTGCGACGACTACGCCAAGGTCCGGAAAAAATCCTCCGGCGGTTTGGGGGGGTGGAAAAAAATCGCGGTGCAGGCGATGGTCGCGGCGGGCGTCGCCGGCTCCCTGCTCCTGATCCCGAAAGCGCGCGAGGCGGCCCTGATCCTGCAGATTCCCTTCCTCCGCGAGGACTTCTTCCTCCTCCATCTGCCGATCTGGGGCGCGATGCTTCTTTTTGTTTTCATCATCGTGGGCAGCTCAAACGCGGTGAACCTGACCGACGGCCTCGATGGGCTGGCTTCCGGCTGCATCCTCACCGTCGCCCTCGTCCTCGGTCTTTTCGCCTACCTCTCCAGCCACGCCAACCTCGCCGCTTATCTTTTCCTTCCCAAGGTTTCCGGGGGCGAGGAACTGGTCATCTTCTGTGCGGCCCTCTTTGGTTCCGCCCTGGGCTTTCTCTGGTTCAACTGCCATCCCGCCAAGGTGTTCATGGGCGACACCGGCTCGCTCGCCCTCGGCGGGGCCGTGGCAGTCGTGGCGATCTGCATCAACCAGGAACTGCTCCTGGCCGTGGTCGGCGGCGTCTTCGTGATGGAGGCCCTCTCCGTGATCCTCCAGGTCGCCTCCTTCAAATTGACCGGACGGCGGATCTTCGCGATGTCGCCGATCCACCACCATTTCGAGCTACGCGGTTGGAGCGAGACGGCCGTGGTCGTCCGCTTCTGGATTCTCAGCGCGGTCTTTGCCCTCGCGGGCCTGGCCTCGCTCAAGCTGCGGTGAAAGGGGAAACGATTGCATGGACCGGAACCAAAACGGTGGTGCTGGGAATGGG
This sequence comes from uncultured Akkermansia sp., assembly GCA_964635945.1. Classification (GTDB taxonomy): domain Bacteria; phylum Verrucomicrobiota; class Verrucomicrobiia; order Methylacidiphilales; family Verrucolacustridaceae; genus Verrucolacustris. The sequence continues at coordinate 937 of CAZWQT010000049.1, forward strand.
GCGCAGCGGCCAGGCCGCGGCGGAGTGGCTGCTTGCCCAAAAGGCGGAGGTGACCGTGTTTGACGAGTCCAAGAGTGCGGTGACGAAGGACCTGGCCCGCCGGTGGGAGGCCCGGGGGGCGCACGCGTGCACGGGGGTGGAAAAACTTCCCGGGACGCGGTTCGACCACGCCATCCTCAGCCCCGGCATCGACCCGCAGCGGCCCGTGGTCGTCCAGCTTCGTTCAGCCCACGTGCCCATGTTCGGGGAGTTGGAGCTTGGCGCCCGCGCCTGCCTCTGCCCGATTGTCGCGATCACCGGGACGAACGGCAAAAGCACCACCACGGAACTGATCGCCGCCGTCTTCCAGGCCGCCGGCAAGCAGGCGGTGGCCTGCGGGAATCTCGGCCAGCCGCTTTGTGAGGTCGCTCCGGTCAGCGGCGGGCTCGACTACGCCGTTGCAGAAGTCAGCTCCTTCCAACTGGAGACGATCGAGACGTTCCGTCCCCGGATCGCCGTCTACCTCAACCTCACGCCCGACCACCTGGACCGCTATGCGGACCTGGAGGCGTACGCCAACGCCAAAAACCGGATTTTCGAAAATCAGACGGCGGAGGATGTCGCTGTCATCCAAAAGGGCCTGGTTTTGCCTCAACGGAAGGCCCGGACGGTGACGTTTTCCGTCACCGATCTTTCGGCCGACTACACGCTGCGGGACGGCTGGCTCTGCGCCGGCGCCGACCGCGTGATGCGGCAGGAAGAGACGAAGCTGCGTGGCCCGCATAACTCCGAAAACCTGCTGGCCGCCCTGGCGGTGGCCGATGCGGAAAAGATTTCCCGGGAGGCCGTGAAGAAAGCTTTCGCCGCCTACCGTCCGCTACCCCACCGCTGTGAGGTGGTGGCCGTCCGCAATGGGGTGACCTGGGTCAACGATTCGAAAGCCACCAATCTGGATGCAATGGAGCGGGCGGTGCTGGGGATGGCCGGCCCGGTCATCCTGATCGCCGGCGGAAAGGACAAGGGTTTCGACTTCACTCCCAGCCTTGCCCATCTGCGGGGTCGCGTTCGCGCCGCCCTGCTCATCGGGGAAACGGCCGCGAAAATCGACCAAGCCTGGCGGGATGACGTCCCTTGCCGGCAGGTGGGCACGTTGGTGGAGGCGGTGGCGCGGGCCGCGGCGCTGGCCAACCCGGGGGAGACGGTCCTGCTCAGTCCCGGCTGCAGCAGCTACGACCAGTTTAAAAATTTCGAGGAAAGAGGGGAGACATACCGGCAGTGCGTCAAAGCGCTGCCTCAGGAGGAAAACAAACAACCATGAGTGATGAACTGCTCGAATACTCAGCGAGAAAACAAAGCACGACGCTGCTCGACGATGGCGCGTCCGAAGCCCCGGCGAAGAAGGGAGGCCTGAACCGCCTCTCCACCATCTTCCTGGTGGTCCTCGGTCTGCACGTTGTCGTCATCGTCGGCATCAGCGCCTACCACCTGCTCCGCGGAAACCCGGAATCGGCCATCTCCCAGATGGATTCGATGCCCGCAGCCGCGGCCGAGATGGCGAAGACCCCTGAAGCGGCTCCGGCTCCCGAGGTCGCGAGCACCATGCCCAGCCCCGACGACAAGGTGTGGCAGTCCCCGGCCCCGGCCGAGGCCTCCGCCCCGGTGGCGGCAGCTCCGGCGATGGCCCCCGCCCCGGCCCCGGCTCCCGCCGTGGAACGCAGCGTGGTCGTCGCCAAAGGGGACACCCTCGGCAAGATCGCCAAAGCCAACGGCGTCACCGCGGCAGCCCTCGCCAAGGCCAACGGGATTGATGGCACGATGATCCGCATCGGCCAGAAGTTGAGGATCCCCGAGGTCGCCGGCGCCGGCACGGACACGAAGCCCATGGCGGTTTCGGCTCCGGCCCAGGCGGTGGCGGCAGCGGCGGCGCAGCAGGCCTCCAGCCCGGCCGGCACCTACACGGTCGCGGCAGGGGACACCCTGGCCAAGATCGCCAAGAAGTTCGGCACGAAGGCCGAGACCCTCGCCAAGCTCAACTCCATCAGCGACCCCCGGAAGCTGAAGATCGGGCAAAAGCTCCAGGTCCCCGGTGAGGCCTCCGCCAAGGCGGAAGCCCCGGCGTCTGCCCCGGCTGCCCCGGCCGCGGCGCAGGACATGGCGATGTTGCCGAAGACCCAGTCGAACTGACGATGGGACGCAACTCCGCGTACACCCTGATCGCCTGCGTGGTGGGCTTGGTCGGGCTTGGCCTGATCATGCTCGCCAGTGTGGGCGCATTCTCCCCCGATAACCGGGGCCAACCCCTTTTCTTCCTCCAAAGGCAGGGGCTCTGGCTGGCGGTGGGTGTCGGGGTGTGCGTGGCGTTGAGCCAGCTGGATCCAAAGGTCCTGGTCTCCCGGGGCCTTTGGATCCTGGTTGGCGCCACTTTACTCGTCGCGTTTTGCCTGATCCCCGGAATCGGCAAGACAGTGAAGGGCTCCGCCCGCTGGATTCCCATCGGTCCGTTTGCGGTCCAGCCCGGGGAATTTCTCAAGCTGGCCACGGTCATCTTCTGTGCCACGTGGGTGCACCAACAGAAGGCAAGGATGTCCAGTCCGTGGTACGGCCTCCTTCTTCCCATGTTGATCCTGGCCCTGCCGGTCCTGCTGCTCATCCGGCAGCCCGACCTCGGCTCCGCCATGTTTGTCATCATGGCCGCCGCCGTCGTCCTGTTCGCGGGCGGTGCACCCATCCTGCCCCTCGGCGTCCTCGGCGTTGCCGCAGTTGTGGGAATGATCGCCCTCGCCATGGCGATGCCCGAACGCATGGGTCGCATCGTGGGATTTCTCGATCCTGAGGCGCACCGGCAAGGGGAGGGGTACCAGGTCTGGCAGGCCTTGATCGCCCTCGGCTCCGGCGGCACGCAGGGCGTGGGTCTCGGCCAAAGCGTCCAGAAGATGTTCTATCTTCCCGAAGCCCATACCGACTTTATCTTCCCCATCCTGGGGGAGGAGCTGGGACTGCCCGCCACCCTTGGCGTCGTCGCCGTTTTTCTGCTGTTTACGCTGTTGGGGGGATACATCGCGTGCCATGCCCGCGACCTGACCGGAATGGTTCTCGGGATCGGCGTGACGGCGCTGGTCGCCATCCAGGCCTTCGCCAACCTCGGTGTCGTCACCGGCCTGCTTCCCCCGAAGGGGGTGGGTTTGCCGTTCATCAGCTACGGCGGCTCGAACCTGGTTCTCTGTCTCGCTTCCGTCGGCATTTTACTTTCTCTCCACCGCCAAGCCCAGTACCGCGAGGAGGCGCGGAGTCGCCGCCTCGTCGGAGGCCGGCGGTGATGTTCGCCGTGGGAAGACTCGCCATTGCCTGCGGCGGCACGGGGGGACACCTGTTTCCCGGGCTCGCCATCGCGGAAGCGGTGCGTCGACGCGGGCACGAAGTCCGCTTCTTCATCTCGGCCAAGCCGGTCGACAAGCGTGCCCTCAGCGGGGCGGGGGAGTCGGAACACGGTGTGGAAATTCCCGCGGTTGGCTGGACCGGCCTTTTCGGTGCCGTTCCTTTTCTTTTCCGTCTCCTCGGCGCCGTCCGGAAGGCCGGGGAGGAGTTATCCAGGTTCAAGGCCGACGCTCTGCTCGGCATGGGGGGATTTGTTTCCGCCGCTTCAGTGGGGGCGGCCCGGCGCAGCGGCATTCCCTATTTCCTTCACGAGTCCAACGCCATCCCAGGCCGCGCCACCAAGCTCCTTTCCGCCGGGGCGAACAAGATGTTCGTCGGCTTTGAGGAGTGCGGCCGTCACCTCCCCAAGGCCAAGGTCAGCGTCAGCGGTACTCCCGTCCGCAGTCGCCTCGGAAAAATTGCCAAGGAGGAGGCGCTCAAAAAACTGGGGCTTCATCCCAAGCGCCACCTCGTCGCCATCCTGGGCGGAAGCCAGGGGGCGAGAGGGATCAACGAGGCCATGCTCCGCGGCCTGCCGGCCCTCAAGCCTCTCGCCAACACCATCCAGATTCTGCATCTCGCCGGCGAGGCCCATGCCGACAAGGTGCGCCACGCTTACGAACACTCCGGCTTTCATGCCATCGTTCTTGGTTTCTGCGATGAGATGGATGCCGTCTATGCCGCGGCCGACCTCGTGGTTTCCCGGGCCGGAGCCGGCACGCTCGCCGAACTGGCCGCCTGCGGTGTGCCTTCCATCCTCGTCCCGTTTCCGGCGGCGGTGGACGATCACCAGACCGCCAACGCCCATGCATACGCGGATCGCGGTGCCGCCGAAATCGTGGCGGAAAAAAACCTCGAAGGTACGGAACTCGGCCAGCGCATCGCCCGGCTGCTGGGCGACCGCGTTCGGCAGGAACACATGCGGCGGGCTGCCCGCCAACAGTCCAGCCCCGAGGCCGCCGAAAAAATCGCGGAGGAGATCGCCCATGTCCTTTGACGCGAAGAGCTGGATCCAAGGCCGGAAAAAGATCCACCTGATCGGAATCGCCGGCTCCGGCATGACCCCGCTCGCCGATATCTTTTCCGACCTCGGCCACGAGGTCACCGGCTCCGACCTCAAGGAAGCGCCCGAACGGCTACGGGATCGCGGCGTCCGCATCGCCATCGGCCATCGGGCTGAGAATCTCGGCTCCGCGGAGGTCGTGATCGCCTCCGCGGCTGTGCCGGACTCCAACCCCGAATGGGCCGAGGCCGGCAAAAAAGGGATCCCTCGTCTTCGCCGAACCGAAGTGCTCGCCCAGCTTGCCACGCTCAAAAAGCTCGTCGCTGTTCTCGGTTCCCACGGAAAGACCACGACTTCCACGATGCTTGCCCACATCTGGAAAGAGGCGGGCCAGGAACCCTGCTTCTACCTTGGGGGTTACGCTCCCTCGCTGGGCGCGTCAGGCGCCTGGAAATCCGGTGAATGGCTGGTGGCTGAAGTGGATGAAAGCGAGGGGGCGCCCGCTCAACTCAATCCGGCGGCGGCGATTTTATTGAATGCCGACCATGAGCATGCTGACCGCTACGCCAACGAGCAGGCGGTGGTGGAGGCGTATCGCAAGGTCCTCGGCCAGATCACCGGCCCGCTCGTGGTGGTGGCGAAGGAGGAGACCGCAGCGATGGAGGCGGCCGGAAAGTTAGCCGCCAAGAAAACTTTCGGTTGGGAAAAGAGCGGGGCCGACTACGTCGGAACCTGGAAGGGCGAGGACAAGGATGGCGTGAACTTCACCGCCAAGAAGGGCAGTGACGATCTCGGCACTTTCCGGGTGGCGGCGCCGGGGCGCCACAACGCCGGCAACGCCCTTGGGGCACTGGCGCTGGCCCGCGAGGCCGGATTGGATGTGGAAAAGATTCGCAAAGGACTGGCCGCGTTCCGCCGGGCGGATCGCCGCTTTGAGGTCGTCCTGGCCACACCAGAGCTGGAGGTGGTGGATGACTACGCCCACCACCCGCGGGAAGTCTTGGCAACGATCGATGCGGCCAAGGCCCGCGGTCGGAAAAGGGTTGTCGCCGTCTTCCAACCGCACCGGCACACCCGTCTGGCCACCTTCCTCGACGGCTTTGTCGAGGCCCTCAGCCAGGCGGATTTCGTAGTGGTGTTGCCCGTATATTCCGCCGGGGAAAAGACAATGGAGGGTTCCGGTTCCGCCGTCCTGGCCACACGGTTGGCGGAGCAAAAGGTCCCGGTCGAGTTGGCTAACTCCATGTCGGAGGCTCGGACGATTCTTGGCAAGATCTGGCAGGAGGGGGATTTGTTCCTGGTGATGGGGGCCGGCGACTCCACCCATCTGGCCCACCGGATCGCCGTCGAGGCGCCGTTGTTTCTGGAAATCCGCGAACTGGTGGCGGGGCAGGGGGATGTCCGCTGGTACGAGCCGATGCACAAGCACACCACGATCCGGATCGGTGGGCCGGCCCAGGTCTGGTTTGAGCCCGATTCGGAGGATTCGTTGGCCAAAGTCGTGCGCCACTGCGCCGGCAAGAAGGTTTCCCTCACCGTGATTGGCCGGGGCAGCAACCTGCTCGTCCGCGACGGCGGCCTGCCGGGTGTGAGCGTGAATCTCGGTAAACCCGGTCTCAGCAAGATCGAGGCCGTCGGCGGCAAGATTCGGGCCGGAGCCGGGGCGCGTTTGAAACAGATCGTGGCTGCGGCCAAGGCGGCGGGGATCGGCGGGCTGGAGTTTATGGAGGGGATTCCGGGGGCGCTGGGCGGCGCGATGCGGATGAACGCCGGGGCGATGGATTCGTGGACCTTTGAGGTGGTCGAGGCCGTCCGGGTGATGGACCGAAACGGGAATGTGAAAGAGGTGCCGGCCGCCGAGTTTGAGGTGAAGTACCGCAAGGTGCCGCGGCTGGAGACCGACATTGCGGTGGGCGCCATCCTTAAGGGCAGCGCCGTTCAATCCGAGGAGATTGCGGAGAAGCTGAAGAAGTACAGCCGCAAACGTTGGGATTCCCAGCCGGCCGCGCCGAGCGCCGGGTGCATTTTCAAGAACGCCGCCTCGATTCCGGCCGGCAAGCTGATCGATGAGCTGGGACTGAAAGACACGGCGGTGGGCGGAGCGCGGATTTCACCGGTGCACGGAAACTTCATCGTGAATCAGGGTGGAGCCAAGGCGGCCGATGTCCTTGCACTCATGGAGAAGGTACGCGCCCGGGCCAAAGCTGATCGCGGGATCGAGCTGGAGCCCGAGGTCATCGTGCTGGGGGTGGACGAATGAAGCCGGAGAAGATGAAGGTGGCCGTGCTGGCCGGCGGCGTCTCCGGTGAGCGGGAAGTTTCCCTGCGGAGCGGGGCGGCCGTGGCCAAGGCGCTGCGCTCCATCGGCGTGAAAGTGCTGGAGGTGGACGTGAAGGAAAAAGGGGTGAAGGTTCCGCAGGGCACCGACATCTGTTTCCTCTGTCTACACGGCACCTACGGCGAGGACGGTGAGGTGCAGCGGGAGCTGGAAGCCGCGGGCATGCCTTTTACCGGGAGCGGATCCGAAGCCAGTGCCCTGGCGTTCGACAAGTTGAAGGCGCGCGATGCGATGGTCGCGGCCGGCCTGCCGATGGCGGAGAGCCAGGCGTGGACTCCGGAATGTGATTGGAAGCCGCCTTATGTCCTCAAGCCCGTCGCGAGCGGTTCCAGCCTGGGCACCCATCTCGTCCGCACCGAGGAGGAGGCGAGGAAGGCGGTGAAGGAAGCGAAGAATTGGAAGGACGGCGGGATGATGATTGAGCGGCTCATCGAGGGGTCGGAAATGACCGTCGGCATTCTCGGGGAGAAGGCCTTGCCGGTCATTGAGGTTCGGCCGGCGAAGGGTTTTTACGATTACCAGAACAAGTACACCTCCGGCGCCACCCAGTATCTTTGCCCCGCGCCCATTCCGAAGGAGAAGGCCGAGGAGCTGCAGCAGTTGGCGCTCCAGGCGCATCGGGCGCTGGGCTGCGAGGTGCTCTCCCGTGTCGACATCATGGTGGAGGCAGAGGGAAAGCCGCACGTGCTTGAGGTCAACACTCTCCCGGGCATGACCGACCTCAGCCTTTTGCCGAAGGCCGGCCGGGCCGGCGGAGTCGATTTTACCACGCAGTGTCTGCGGATCCTCGAGCTGTCGTGGGCCCGCTTTCACAAAGGAGCCAAAGTATGAAAATCAAACCCATGGCCCGTTGGGTGGCCGGCCGCCGGCCGCGTTCCCGCCGCGCCCGCCACGTCCTCCACGCAAAAATGAACGGCAAGGTCCAGGCCCGGGAGTTCAGTCGCCGGGCCGGCCTGTGCATCCTCGTGGCGGCCTCGCTGTCCATGGTGGCCCTGGTCACCTCGATCGGGATGGATGTCATTCTCGGCACGCTCCTGTACCGGAATTCCGATTTCACCCTCCGCCGGTTCCAGATCGAGCAGCAGGGGAAGATCGGCAAGGGGGAGCTCGTCAACGCCGCCGGGGTGCGGATTGGTCAAAACCTGTTGAACCTCTCGCTTGAGGAGGTGGCGACGAATCTCCAGCGCCTGCCGAACGTGGCGGCCGTCCGGATTGAGCGCCGCCTGCCCGACACCCTTTACTTCTTCGTGGAGGAGCGCCGCCCGGTGGCCCTGATCTGCCCCACCCCCTCCGCCGGCACCACGTTGGCCCAGCCCACCTTCTACATCGACGCCCGCGGTTACGTCCTCAAACCCAAGCCCGGGGAGAAGCTCATGTCGCTGCCCATCATCCGCGGGATCTCCTCGGACGAGGTGGTGGAGGGGGAGCGGACGAACAACCCGGAACTGCGCGCCGCTCTCAACTTCCTCCAGGCCGTTCCGTTGGCCCAGGTGCGGGACGGGCTGGACTTTTCCGGCATCCGGATCGAGGGCCCCGGCCGCTTTGTCATTTCGACGGCCCGGGGCGGACGGATCCGATTCCGCGCCGGCCATCTCGAGGAGCAGTTTGAGCGCCTCAACGTCATCTTCACCTACGCGGAAAACAGCGGACGTCACGTGAACACCGTGGATCTCACCCCGGAACGAAACGTCCCCGTCACCTTCCTCAACTAACGGAGAAACCCACCATGATCATGCGACGCACTCCCCAAAACGAAATCATCATCGCCGCCGACCTCGGCACCCAGAAAATGGCCGTGGCCGTGGCGGAAATGGCCGGCGACGGCTCCCTCACGC
>CAZWQT010000050.1:0-9457 GCA_964635945.1 uncultured Akkermansia sp.
TCTCCTGGTTGGAGTTCAGGGTGAACTCCACCACGTTGCCCTTGGCGTCGCGGAGCCGCCCGTCTTCGCCTGGTTTGAAGCCGGCCTCGGCCAGCAGTGCGCGGGCGCGGGCCGGATCGTAGGGGTACTGGGTGACGCTGGGGTTATACCATTTCTTGTTGGCGGGGGTTTCCGGACCCCACAGAGGTTGGCCGCGGCCGAAGAGAACGCCTTTGACGATGCCTTCGCGGTCGATCCCGTGGGAGATGGCCTGGCGGAAGCGGCGGTCGGTGAACCAAGCGAGCTTGTGGGGGACGACGAATGGCTTACCGGAAGCGTCCTTGCCGGGGTTCTGGTTGAACCAGATGAAGCCGGTGTTGGGAGAGGGGCCACGGTTGTGAACGGCAAAGCCGTACCGTTGGGAGAAGCGGTCGATCCAGGCGACGTTATCGGGGGAGAGGCCCTCGGCATCCGTCTGGCCGGTGGCGAAGGCGAGGGTGCTGGCGTTGATGTCCTTGACCAGTTTGGTGACGAGAAAGTCGACGTAGGGAAGGCGGACGCCGGCGGAGTCGGCCCGCCAGTAGTGGGGGTTGGCCTCGAAAACGATGCGTTCGGCCGGTTGGTAGGAGCGGAGGCGGAAGGCGCCGGTGCCCACAAGGGTTTCCGGTTGATGCTGGGCGACGCTGACGTTCCAGGCTTTTTGGAGAGTGCCGTCGCGGAAGGCAGCTTCGAGGCGGTGTTTGGGGAGGATGCCGACGCCGCCGACGTATTCGAGGAATGGAGCGAAGATTTCCGGCGTGGTCAGCCGGACGGTGAGAGGGTCGATTTTTTCAACGCGGAAGGGTTTGCCGTCGACGGAGAGGTCAAAGGCGGAGCGGTTGGGATAACGGGGGTCGTAGATAGCCTGGAAGGTGAAGAGGACGTCGTCCGCCGAGAAGGGGGCGCCGTCCGACCAGCGAATGCCGGACCGGAGGAAGAAGGTGAAGGTTTTGTTGTCCGGGGCGATCTCCCAGCGGGCGGCGAGGCCGGGTTCGACCTCCTGGGTGACGGCGTTGTAGCGGGTGAGGGAGTCGAGAAAGAGGCCGATGAAGCCGCCGGAGGTGGCATCCTCCGAGACGAGGGGGTTGAAGGTGGAGGGCTCCCCGGGAACGGACTGGATGAAGACACCGCCGCGACGGCCGGGCTCGGCGCGGGCGGTGTCGATGCCGTCGGGGAGGGGGTGGTCCTCGCGAGCCACGGGCGGAGCTTTGGTGCAGGAGGAAAAGATGAGGGTCGAAAGGAGAAGAAAAAACAAGCGGGACATTTGGGAAAGTTTAAGGGAACCGAATCCGAACCCAACCCTATTTGTCCGCCGGTTTGGACTCCGCCTCAAGCCCGTGGGAGCCGATGAAGACGAAGGCGAGGCTCCAGCCGGAAAAGATCAGCAGGAAGTAAGGAAACTGAAGGTTGAGGGGGAGGCTGTAGAGAAAGAGGAGAAGGGGACCCCAGTAAAAGTAGTCGGGAATCAGAAGGGGGAGACCGCGGTCGCGGTACAGGGACCAGCTCCAGGCTTTCCAGATCTGCCGGGGTGACCAGCCAAGTTCCAGCCAAAGAAAGTACGAGATACTGATGGGGATCGCGACCACCGGCACATAGACGATAAAATCCACCGCCAGCTTGGGCAGGATGATGTTCCAGGATGGACCCGATCCGAACAGCCAGGCGAGGAGATGGTAAAAGAGGTCCACCTCCAAGCCGACGGTGGCGAAGAAGACAAAGTTCCACCCTACCTTTTTCAGGCGAAGCAGGCTCCAAGAGCGGTCTGGGCCCACGATGGTGCGGACCGATTCGGGGAGAATCGTTCCGGCCACGGCGGTGAGAAGGGCAGAAAGCCAGAATCCGCCCGCATCTTTCCAGACGGAGAACGAGTCGATGGCCGAGCGGACGGCGGGGAGCTGGAAGTAGGCAAAATAAAGGCCTACCCCGATGGCCTGAAAGACGAGGAAGACGCGGTAGTATTTTTTGACCGCCAGAAAGCCCGGCCGGAGGGCGGCCCGAAGGCTCCAGGGGGAGGCCAAGCGGTTAGGCCTCGAACGAAGTGCCGCAGCCGCAGGTCTGTTTGGCCTTGGGATTCACGATCTTGAAGCCGGTGTGGGTAAGTTCTTCCTCGTAGTCGAGGGTGCAAGCCTCAAGGAGCGGGGCGCTATCCGCGGCCACGAAAAGGCGGGCGCCGTCCTGCTCCAAATGCTGGTCGGTGGGTTCGGCGGAGGCCACGGCCATCCCGTAGGAGAGTCCGGCGCATCCACCCTTTTCAATGAAGAGGCGGAGTCCGCGGGAGGTGTCCCCGTTGGAGGTGAGCTCCCGGATCCGGCGGGCGGCGTTGGGGGTCAGCTGAATCATGGGACTAGGATAAAATCGGGCGCTCCCGCTGTCAAAGTAACGGGCTCGGGACCTTTTTAATCCAGCTTTTCGTTTACGGTTACGATTACGTTTACGGTTAAGATTTAGGCGTCTAAGTCTTCGTAAACGTAAATGTAATCGTAAACGATTCATACGACCTTTTGTTTTTAGGGATGAGATTCGTCACGTTGCTTGATTGAAGAAACGGGTTTGATCGGCGAATCTCCAACCATGCACGGGTTGGAGCTGATCCAGGATTTAGCGGTGGTGATGGCCGCGGCGGCCGTGGCCACGATCGTCTGCCAGCGGCTCAAGCAGCCGGTGGTGCTGGGTTACATCCTCGCGGGCATCGTGATCGGCCCAAACACGCCGCCGGTCACGCTCGTCAAGGACGAGGAGGCGATCAAGACGCTTTCGGAGCTGGGTGTGATCCTGCTGATGTTCTCGATCGGGATTCATTTTAGTTTCCGCAAGCTGCGGGAGGTGGGGGCGGCGGCGGTGGTGGCGGCGGTGGTGGAGATTGCAGGAATGTTCCTGGTGGGTTACGAGGCCGGAAAGTGGCTGGGGTGGAGCCAAATGGATGCGGTTTTCCTGGGGGCGATCCTTTCCATCTCCTCCACGACCATCATTGCGAAGGCGCTGGAGGCGATGGGGCTGATGCGCCGGGAGTTTGCCCGGGTGGTGTTCGGCATCCTGATCGTGGAGGACATCCTGGCGGTGGCGATGCTGGGGATGCTGACCCATCTCGGCACCACCGGGGAGGTGAGTCTGGTCTCCACGGGCACCACGATGCTTTCCCTGACGGCATTTTTGGTGGGCGTGGCAGTGGTCGGTTTTCTTATCATTCCCCGCCTGATCGACCTGGCCAGCCGGACCCAGCTGGAGGAGGTGCTCCTGATCACGGTCCTGGGCCTGATCTTTGGAATTTCCCTTTTGGCCCAAAAATTGGGATTCAGCGTGGCTTTGGGCGCCTTTTTGGCCGGAGCGGTGCTGGCGGAGGTGCGGCAGGTCAAGCGGATCGACCGGCTGGTGGGTCCGCTGCGGGATGTGTTCAGTGCCATTTTCTTTGTATCCTCGGGTATGCTGATCAAATTCGACTTTCTGCAGGAAGGGTTTGGGGTGGTGATCTGGATCATCCTGCTCGTGCTGGCCGGCAAAATCCTCTTCAGCGGGCTGGGGGCGTTGTTGGGGGGCTGTGATTTGCGGACGGCAACCCGGGCCGGTTTCAGCCTGGCCCAGATTGGTGAGTTTTCCTTCATCATTGCCGGGCTGGGGATCACCTTGGGCGTGATGAGCGACCGGCTCTATTCGATTGCGGTGCTGGTTTCGGCGGCGACCACGCTGACCACGCCCTACCTCGTGGCCGGATCAGGATCGGCGGCCGATTGGCTGGAGAGGAGGGCTCCGACCTGGTTCCTCGATTTTTGGAAAACCTACCAGTCCTGGCTGAAAAGCCTGGGTGCCTCTTCGCGGAGCCGGCACCGGATGGCGCTGGATTTTGTCCGCAAGCTGGCGGGGCAGCTCCTTTTGCAGCTCACGCTGATCGCCGCCTGCCTGCTTTCCGCGGCGGCCCTTTGGAGAACCTATGGAGACCGTTTTCCGGACCGGTTCGCGGTGGTGGACTGGGGAGCTCCCCTTTTCTGGCTCGGCGGGGCCTTGGTGGCGTTGCCGGTGGTGGTGGCCTGGGTGCGGAAATATCAGGCACTGGGGGTGCTGGTTTCGGAGGTGGCTTTCCCCAGGGAAGAGCAGAAGGCGGCCCGCAACCTGGCCCAAGCGCTGTTTCTCGGGATCGGATATCTGGTGTTCGCCCTGATCCTGATTTTGCTCAGTGCCCCCTTGCTGCCCACGAGTAAGCTGTTGCTGGGGCTTTTTGGCCTGCTGGCCTTCCTCGGAATTCTGGCCCGGAAAAAACTGGTGCACCTCTATTCCCAAGGCCAGGCCAAGATTCGCGAGACTTGGGATGCACCGCCGGACCAAGACGGACTGAATCTTCCCGGGGAGTCGACCGTGCATGTCCATCAAATCGACCCTCCTTCCCCTTTGATCGGACAGACGCTGGCGGACACGCAGCTGCGGAAAAAGACGGGTGCGGTGGTGGTGGCCATCGACCGCAAGGGCAGGCCCATGGTTTCGCCCGGACCGGAAACGCTCCTGGAGGCGGGGGATCAGCTGTTTGTCTTCGGTGAGGCGGAGCAGGTCCGCGCCGCCGACGAGGCTTTGCGCAAGGCGGGGACGACCGAGGTTTAGCGGCGGGAGCGGGCGCCCGGCCGGGTGCGGTACCAGTGGAACAGGGCCAGCTGGGCGAGACCGCGGGCCGGTCCGAACTGTTTTTCCGCCCAGGCTTCCAGCTCCGGCAGGGGAAGCGGGCGGCGCCGCCGCGGAAAATAAAGTTCCCGCACGAGGCGGGCGACCCAGACATCAACAGGAAACGCGTCCCAGCGTCCGTAGGCGTAAAGCAGAACACAACGGGAGATTTTCGGGCCGACCCCGGGCAACTTTTCCAAGTGTTCCGCGGCCCGTTCCGTGGACCAAGAACCGGGAATGTGGAGAAGCTCGGGCTGACGCGTCAGAACCCGGGCGGTGGCGGCCAGATGTTTGGCGCGGTACCCAAGCTGGCAGGCGCGCAGGGCCTTTTCCCCGGCGCGGGCCAACTGTCCGGGGGAAGGAAAATCCCGAGCTGTTCTCCCGAAGGTTTTCCGGATGCGTTCATTGATCTGACGGATCTGAATGATCTGTTTGAGGGAGGAGCAGATGAAGTTGGCCAGGCACTCCCAGGGATCCTCACGGAGCGGCCGAAGGCCCGGATGGTTCTGCCGGGCCAAAGGGAGCCACGGATCCTGAGCAGGGCCGAGGCGCAAGAGGGAGTCGAGATCGAGGTCGAGGCAGAGGTAGTGCTGGAGGGCGGAGGCGGGAATGGCGGGATTGTTCCACAGGAGGCGACCGTGACGGACCGAAAGAACGACGGGTTGGCCCCGGATCCAGCCACAGAACTCGCCCGGGGCGGTCTCATTCCAGCAAAAGGACTGACCGCCCAGGAGGGTGGCGGCGAGATCCAGCGGAACGGGGAGTTGCAGGGCGGGCATGATGAGGAAAAGCTTAAGGCCTGATGAGGAGTCCCAAAAGAAGAGGATGAGGAGGGCATTTTTCACGATTGGCATCGGCTTGGTCTTTGGGGTGGTCCCGGGAAGAAGTCAGAATGAGGAGGAGCCGATCAAGCGGGCGGAACCGGTCGCGGAGGAGGTCCGGGCGGCCGAGCCGCATGTGGAGCCGGTCCGGAAAGCCGAGCGGGCGGTGAAGCCACCCACCAACACGGGAGCTCCCATTCAGGCCGGGCAACCGGTCCAGGTGGTGGTGGAGTCCCCGAAAGAAGGGGAAGTGGTGCCGTGGGAAACCGTGGATGTGTTCGTACGGGCGGAAAACTATGCGATCGGTGAAGGGGGCAACCGGCTGCACGTGATTGTGAACAACGGATCGCCCATGGAGCATGCCAGTGCACTGAAGCCGGTGGTGTTGCACGCTTTGGCCCCGGGGGCGCACGTGTTGCGGGTCTACGCGGTAAAGCCGGACGGAAAAATGCTGGTGGACCCGGAAGCCCGCGCGCGGGTGAATTTCTACGTCCGCCGGAAGGATTTTTCCAACTTCCAGCCGGAAGATCATCCCTACCTGACGGTGAACCTGCCCAAGGCCGGCCCGGCTTTTCCAGATGCTGACGGGAAAGTATGGCTGGATTTCCATGCCCACAACGTGACGCTGTCCAAGGAAGGGTACCGGGTGCGCTTCTCCCTGGACGGTGTCGAGACGACCCTGCCTTCCGGGGAGCCGTATGCGTGGACGGGGTTAGCGGAGGGCCGGCACCGGCTGGTGGTGGAGCTGATCGACGAGGAGGGGGATCCGGTTTCGGAAATTTTTGCGCGGGTGGAGCGAACCTTTGAGATCCCGAGAACGGTGAAGGCAGTGAATCCGAAGGAGGTGGACACGATGAACCACTGGTTGAGAAGGGAGCAGTAGCTGAAGGGCCGCGTAAAACCAGGGATTGCTTGCTTGGATCCTGGCGGGAGGTCAAAGGCGTGAGGCGGAATGTGAGGATGGAGCTCGTTGCGTTGGGGTGATGGATGGGGGCATGATTTACTGATGATTCCGAATGTGGTTTGGTCGTTGCCGGATCTGATGATTGTGGCGCTGTTTTTCACGCTGTTTGCCACGTTGGGTTTGCTGATCCCCAGGTACGGTCAGCGCCTGTACGGCCGGATGGCCAATGAGCCGGAGACACGATTGGTGGACCGGACCCAGCGCGGGTTGCGGGCTTTTCTGGTGTTTTTGCTGGCCCTAACCCTGAATGATGTCCGCGAAAAGTTTGTCCGGATGGACGGGGAGGCCTCTCGGGAAGCGGGCGAGATCAAGCAACTGCACCGTCTGTTGGAAATCGACTCCTCGGCCCAAGCCCAGCGGGAACGGGAGCTGTTGCGGGACTATGCCGGCGCGATTGCGGAGGATGAGTGGAAGACTCTGGGAGCGCAGTCCCCGCAGCTTTCCGGCCGCGCGGACAGTATTTTGGCAGAGCTGCGCGGGTTGGCGAAGACAACGGCGATGACGACAAAGAGTAGTGAGGGAAATGTGTTGTGGGCCGGACTCAATGAACTGGAGGATCTTCGGCAGGCTCGGCTCCAAAAGGCCCAGTCGTCGACGGCTCCGCTGTTCTGGATCGTGATCGGGCTGATGATGTTTCTAGAGTGTCTGATGACCACGGAATCAAAAACGAGTCTTCGGCGAAAGGTGACGTTGGGAGGATATTATGGGTGTCTGGGCATGATCGTGGCGCTGATCCTGATCTTTGAGCGGCCCTTTAGCGGGGCGACGCGGCTTTCCGCCGAGCCATTCCGGCAGGTTTCGGCGCTGGTGGACAGATAAACCCTTGAATCATCAAGCCTGAGTATTCGGACCAGCGTTGGCGGGAGGTGGAAGGATTAGGTGGAAACAAAGCGTCCGTGGCGGACGCACGGCCCTACAGAGTTTTTCGGAGTTTGGATTGTAAGCGCCGCATGACGATAGCGGCGGCCCGGGTGGAGTCGCGGAAGCCGGCCAGATGAAGAATCCCGTGAAGGACGTAGGTTAATAGTTCGTCGCGTAGGCTGAGGCCGTGACCCCGGCGAAGTTGGGCGGCCACCTCGGGGCAGACCAAGATTTCCCCGTGGGGAAAAGCCAGGACATCGGCGGGGGTGGGATCGCCCAAATGGCGCTCGTGGAGCCGTCCGCTCTCCCGGGCGGAAACCAAGACGACGCCAAGTTCCGCCGGCAGGCGGCGGAGCCGGGCGGCGGGCAGGCGGCCCAGGGCCGCATCCACCCTACGACGAAGGTAGGCGAGGTTCGGCGGATGCCGTTTTTGACGGTTGATCCACCGGATGGTCGGTTTTTTTGGAGCCACGGCGGTCCTTGGGGTAACGGATGCGGGGACGAAGCAGGTTTTCCACGCCCTCGGCGAGAGCCCGGCGGGCGGCCTGCCACTGGGACGGGGTCAGCCCACATTCGGACCAGTGGCCTTCCTTGTCCCGCTCGTTAAAAATCTGCTCCACTAGCTTGGCGGCATCCCCGGGCGCGGGTTTTTCCAGCGCCCGGGAAGCGGATTCGGCGGCATCGGCGAGGGAAAGGATGGCGGTCTCGGGGGACTGGGGGTGCGGACCGGGGTAGCGGAAGGAGGATTCGTCCACCTCGGGAATATCCTCTTCCCGGAGCCGGAGAATTTTTCCTCCGGAGCGGGCGTCTTTTTCCTGCTGCAAGGCGCGCTGATAAAAGTACCAGACCAGGCTGCGGCCGTGATGCTCCCGGATCGCCTCCCGGATCCGGCGGGGAAGACGGTGTTGCCGGGCGAGGGCCACGCCGTCCTTCACATGGGAAAGGATGATGAGCGCGCTCATTGAGGGGGGGAGGGCGGCATGGGGGTCGGGGTTGGCCGAGGTGAAGTTTTCCGTGAAGTACTCCGGATTCTTCAATTTTCCGATGTCATGGAACAGCGCCATGGCGCGGCAGGCGCGGGGATTGGCGGCCTGGGATGCCGCGGCGGTGGCTTCCGCCAGGTGACCGACCAAAACGCTGTGGAGGTAGGTGCCGGGGGCCTCGAGCGCGAGACGCCGAAGGATGGGCCTTTCGAGGCTGGTCAGTTCCAGCCAGGACAGATCGCTGGTGCGATCGAAGATCGATTCGAGAAGCGGGAGGAGAGCGCCGACGATGATGGCGCCGAGCAGACCGATGGCGGCGGCGGATACCGCCTCCGTCAAGATCACCTCCCAGGTCACGGTGAAGGAGAGACGGGCTCCCAGAACGGTGGAAAACAGGGCCACCAGCCCGATGCCGGCCCCGGCCTTGATGAGATCCGAGCGGCGGTAAAGATGACGGGAAAGAATGACGGCCCCCAGACCGGTGGTGATCGAGGCGACCAGATAACGGTGATCCGCGCGAAGAAGAAATAGTTCCGCCAATCCGGCCAGCACCACCAACAGAGCGCCGGCGCGGGACCCGACCAGGGCGGTGAGGGTCAGGGCCGCCAAGGCGGGGGGAAGAAGATACGTCCCTGCTCCGAGGGCGTAGTGCGGAGCCAGCCGCAGCAGGAGAAGAATGAAGGCAAAGTTGCCGAGGAGCGTGAGCAGGAACAGACCCAGCAGGCGGTTCCGCACAAAGGCCTCCGGAAGAACCAGGGAAAGGATCAGGGGAAGAACCAGGGCGGTGAAGAAGACCGCGATCCAGGCGGCGGGACTGTGGGCCGCCGGGGTGAGCAGCGAGAGTCCGTACGTGCAGATGGCCGCGAGGGCAAAAAGAGCCGAACGGATGCGGGTGTCGGATTCGAGCCGGTTTTCGGTCACGGCCCGCCCCGTGAGCGGCGCCGTCCGGCTCACAGGGTGAGGCTGGTCTGGCGGACGCCCCGGTGTTCCTTGTAAGCGCGGACAATTTTTCCGACCAGTTCGTGGCGGATGACATCGGTGTCCTCGAAACGGACAAAGCCGATGCCATCGACATTGGCGAGGGCTTGGACGGATTCGACGAGGCCGGATTTGCGGTGATGGGGAAGGTCGACCTGGGTGGGATCGCCGGTGACGATGCATTTGGA
>CAZWQT010000051.1:0-9416 GCA_964635945.1 uncultured Akkermansia sp.
TCGGCGGCATCATTCTCGCCGGTGTCGTTTTCCCGGCTGAGGAGCATGACCAGATCGGCATCCTGCTCGATAGAGCCGGATTCGCGGAGATGGTGAAGGGCGGGATCCTGGTTGGTCTCCTCGGGTTTCCGGTTCAGCTGGGCCAGTACCACGACAGGGATGTTGAGCTCCATGGCGAGGGCCTTGAGGCCACGGGAAATCTCGGACACCTCCACCTGGCGGCTTTCGCGGGCGCGGTCGGTCCCGGAGGTGAGAAGTTGGAGGTAGTCGACGAAGATGATCTCAATGTGATGCGATTTCTTGAGGCGGCGGGCGCGGGCACGGAGCTGGCCGATGGAGAGGAGGCTGGACTCATCCAAAAGCAGGGGCAGATCACTGATCTCGGCAGCCACCCCGCGCAAGGCGGTGATCTGGCTTTCGCTGAGCTGACCGCGGCGGATCTGTTCCGAATCCAGGCCCGCGTGAGAGGAAAGGAGACGGAACATCAGCTGCTGGGCTGACATTTCCAAGGAGAAAAAGGCCACGGGATAGCCCGGCCGGATAAAATCGTCCTTATCGACGTCGAACCGTTGCCGGAGGATGTGTCGTGCCATGCTGAGAGCCAGGGCGGTCTTGCCAACGCCGGGGCGGGCGGCGATGACGATCATTTCCCCGCCCTTGAAACCGGTGGTCATCTGGTCGAGCTCATCAAAGCCGGAGGGGATACCGCTGTAATGGCCCTTGCCCTTGATCAGCTGCTCGATCATCGCGATCGTTTTCGGCGCCACTTCGGCGGCCCGGGTGATTCCCTGGGTTTCGCGCCGTCCACGGATCTCGAGGATGTCGCGCTCGGCCTCGTCGAGAATGTTCTGCACCTCGTGGGGGCGTTCGTGGGCGCCCACGACGATCTGGGCGCAGGCCTGTTGGAGTTCGCGGAGCAGGCTCTTGTCGCGGACCTGTTCCAAATGGGTTTTGGCGGTAAAGACGCTGATGACTCCGGCCGCGAGTTCGCCGATCAGGGCGGCGCCGCCGGCGGCGTCCTGAAGTTTCCGGTCGGTCAGCCACGCCAGCAGGGTGGAGGGATCGATGGCCAGGCCGGTCTCCCTCATCGTAGAGATGGCCCGGAACATCACCTGGTGGGCGGGGGCGAAAAAATCCTCTTCCCGCAAGCCCTTTTCCCGCGCCATGTCCACCGTTTGGTCCGGATCCGCCAACATCGCCCCGAGGAGCGAGCGTTCGGCCTCCAGATTGGTGTGGGCGGGGAGGCCCTCGATGGTGATGGGCGCGGGGGCTTCCCGACGTCCACGCGATCGGAGGGACTGAGCTTCGGCAATCACAGGGATTCATCGTTCCTGAGTGGTCCGGAGACTCAACCAAGGGATAAAAGTTGTTGGGGATGAGTTTGGGAAAAAAGAGGATAAGGCAGAATAACTTCCACACTCCGGGCGTGCCTCTCTCGGGCCACGCGGGCAGGGTGACGGGGTGCGACTGATCCTCGCGTCAACCTCGCCGCGCCGGGCGGATCTCCTCCGGGAGTCCGGGGTTTCTTTCCGGGTCGAGGCACCCGAGGTGGAGGAGTGGTCGGCTGAGGACTTTCCTGAAATTCAACCCGGCGAACTGGCCCGGGGCAACGCCCGGAGGAAAGCCCGGGCGGTGGCGGAACGGCATCCCGGCCAGCCGGTTTTGGCGGCGGACACGATCGTGGTTTGCGAAGGTCGCGTGCTCGGTAAGCCGGCCGACGAGGAAATGGCAAAAAGGATGCTGGGTTGGCTGAGTGGGCGGACCCATGAGGTGGTCACCGGAGTGGTCTTGGTGTTGCCGGATGGAAAGAAGATCCGGGAAAGCGTGGTCCGGACCCGGGTGAAGTTTCGCTCCCTGGAGGCGCCGGAGGTGGAGGCTTATGTGAAGGAGGTCGATGTTTTGGACAAGGCCGGGGCTTATGCCCTGCAGGACGGCGGAGACCGTTTGGTGGAAAGAGTGGAGGGCTCGCGGAGCAACGTGATCGGGCTGCCGATGGAGACCGTTTTGCCGTGGTGTGAGGGGTTGGTGGCGGGGACCGGGGCTTAGAGGTTCTTTTCCAATGCCTCGCGGAGGTCCCGAGGTTTGAAGGGGCCGCGGAAGCGGGCGAGGATTTTGCCGTCGTTGTCGATCAGCACGGTGTAGGGAATGGTTTCCAGGGGTTGAATTTCATCCAGAAGCTTTTCCCCGGGCCAGACCAGGGGATAACGAATTCCCTGGCGCTCGGCAAAGACGAGCAGTTCGGCCGGCGGGGCATCGTCCAGACAGACTCCGAGAAGAACGAGCCCCTGGGGGCCGAACTTTTTGGCCAACTCGGCCAGCTCGGGCAGCTCCTTGATGCTGGCCGGGCTCCAGGCGGCCCAGAAGTTGACGAGGAGAAGTTTGCCCCGGAGGGAACCGGTATCATAAGTCTGGCCGGAAACGAGATCCTTGAAGGCCATCGCCTCCGGCAGGCGGAACGGTTCGAGCGCCGGTCGACAGCAAGACAAAGCCATTCCCAGAAGAAGGGCCAGGCTGGGGAATCGGAAGCCGTGCATCGGTCTTCTTGAATAAAAGAGCCGGGGGACGGGCTCAACGCTCAAAGCAGGGGGGGCGCAAGCTTGCCTGCAGCAACCGAAGCCCCCATTTTGTTCTTTCATGTCCAACGCAGCCGTTTTCCAGCCGGGTCAGGTGGTTTTCCGTGAGGGAGACACCAGCCAGGAGGCGTTCCGGATCCTGCGAGGTCGGGTGGAAATCAGCATCTTGGCGGACGGCAAACCCGTGATTCTGGCCCAGCTGGGCGAGGGGGACATTTTTGGGGAGATGGCGATGGTCGACGAGCGTCCCCGCTCGGCCTCCGCCCAAGCCCTGGAGGTCACCGAGTGCGAGGTTCTCACGCCGGAGAATTTCAACGAACTGGTGCTGTCCCGCCCTGAGGTTCTGATTCCGTACATGGCCTCGTTCTTCGAGCGGTTGCGGACGGCCAATGATCGGCTCCGGCTCGAGATGCGGTTGCGCGCCAAGGCGGAGCAGGTGGCAGGGGCTGCCCCGGCCCCCGGTCCCATCGTTGCGCCCGCCCCCCGGGTCGTGGTCCCGGTGGTGGCCCCCGTCGCGCCGCCCTCCCTGGAATTGACCCGCACGGTTGTGTCGGTTGCGGCCCCTGCTCCCGGAGTTGCGCCTGCCGCCGCCAAACCGGCGCCGCCCCCTCCGCCTCCGGGCGGGTATCAGTCCGTCGTCCTCCAGGCGCTCACCGAGCACGCCCGGGCGCGCCTGCCGGAACCGGTGGTCACCATCAGCAAATTTCCTTTCCGGATCGGGCGCAAACATGAGGTGCAGGGCAAGGGGGCCACGGTCTTTGCCGCCAACGATCTGGCAGTGGCCGATGACAAACCCTATCAAATTTCCCGCAACCACTGTTCCATTGAGCGGGAAGGGGACCACTTCTTTGTCCGCGACCGTGGCAGCACCGTCGGCACGGTGGTCAATGAGACCCCGATCGGTCTGGCTGAGGACACGTTGACGTGTGACCTGCGCGGGGGGGACAACGAGATTCTGCTCGGGGCCGACGACAGTCCCTTCAAATTCAAGATTACCCTGAGCTGAATCCGTGCGAAGTCGGGGTCGGCGAACGTCCCGGACAACTGCGGATCCTCCCAAGACGAACCCCGGCACGATGAAGGCGATGCGTGTGCTCCTTGCCTTCGACAAGTTCAAGGATGCCATCGCGGCGGAAGAGGCCTGCCAGGTGGTTGCCGAGGCGCTGGGACGCAATTTTCCCGATCTAAGAATCGATCCATGTCCCCTGACCGACGGAGGGGAAGGTTTTGCACGGATTTTGACCCGAGCGGTGCAGGGAGAACTCGTTTCCCAAAAGGTAAGCGGACCCTTGGATCGGTCGGTGGATGGGGAGTTTGGGTTGGTTCCGTGGGGTCGTCTTTCTCCCGGGATCAGGGTGAGGCTGGGCATCTCCGCCAAACGGGAGGGTCTGCTCGGTCTGGTGGACATGGCCTCGGCCAGCGGTCTGGCGCGGATGGCTCCGGGGGAGCGAAATCCATGGAAAACATCCTCCCGCGGAACCGGGGAGCTGTGTGTCGCCGCCGCGGCACGTGGGGCGGATCTTCTGCTGGTCGGCATCGGGGGGAGCGGAACTTCCGATCTTGGCCTGGGTTGCCTGCAGGCTTTGGGTCTGATCGCCCTTGATCCAGGCGGCAGCGACGTCGGTCATCTTTCCCCGGACCAGTGGGAGCAAGTCTTCCGTTTGGAGGGGGGTTTGCCCCCGCGGTTTCCCGGCCTTCGGGTGGCCTGCGATGTCACCAATCCGCTGCTCGGGCCGCGCGGGGCGGTCCGCGTCTATGGACCGCAAAAAGGGTTACCCCCGTCGGATCTGCTGTCTTTTGAAAAAGCCACCGAGCGCATGGCCCAAAAACTTCTGGCGAAAAAAGCCAAACCAGCGGAGCTGATGGAGCTGCCCGGAGCGGGAGCTGCCGGGGGCATTGGGTTTGGCTTGATGGTCTGGGCCGGGGCGGAAATGGTTTCGGGTGCGGACCTTGGGATGGAGTGGCTCGATCTCAAGGCACGGGTGCATGCGGCGGATGTGGTCCTGACCGGGGAAGGCAGATTCGACCGGAGTTCGCTTGAGGGAAAAGGTCCTTCTGCGGTGATGCGTCTGGCTTTGGCTTCCGGGAAAGAGGTTCATGTGTTTGCCGGTTCGGTCGAACCCGATCTGTCGCTTCCCGCCGGCCTTTCCGTTCATGAAATCACTCCCCAAGGCATGGCCTTGCCGGAGGCCTTGGGGCGGACCGAAGAGCTGTTGGCCCGCGCGGTCTCGGCGGTGGAGCTCGGCTAGGCGAACAACTGCAACCGGCCCTGCTTAAAAAGCAGGGGGACCGGAGAGTCGGCCACCCGGCAGCGCGGATGGCGGCGCAGTTCATCGGCCAAATCCCGGCTGACGTAGATTTTCTCCACGTGGAGGGTGTTGGGAATGAACATCCAGCGCCGATCACCGTATCGTTGCTGCAGCGTCTTCACCAACTCCTCGTCATCGTGGAGAGTGCAGGGAATCGCCATCCGCTGCATATCCCCGGTGGTGAGGGCGTTGATCCGGGTTTTGTCTTCGTCGATGGCGTCCCGGAGGCGCCGGGTGATGAAGTCGGCGAGGCCCACTCCCAAGGCGTTGCCTTGCGCCTTGGCGGTCAGACCCAGGGCCGCAAGGATGTTGATTTTCGGTTTCGTGAGGTCCTCGAATCCATGAACGCCGCGGCGCCCGATCACATTGGTGTCCATGCCGGTTCCGCTGTAGGTCTTGCCGATCTCGTCGACGACCAGAACGTTGAGATCGTCGCACGGCAGGGCGGGAAAGTAGTGACGGTGGCGTTCGAGCAGGGTCGGCTCTTTGCGGAGGATATCCCGCGCCGGGACGGCATGAATTTCGGCCGTCTCGTCAAAACCGTCCTCCAGTACAGCCAAGCCGGCCCAGATTTTGCCTGACTGGATGAGGAGCGAGCCCATCTCCTCGAGAATCCGGGGCATTTTATCAGGTCGGGCGGAATGGAATGTCTCAGCCGATCGGATTTTTCCCATGCCGACGACCATCATCTTGGTGAGACCGCTTTGGACTGGGCCGGCAAAGCAGGTGTGGAGCTTGATCCGGTTCAGGACCAGGACCCCCGCGGACTCAAAGCAGTGCCGGTCCATCCACACCTCGCCGGATTCGACCGTGCCGACCTTCACACACTCCATGCTCGAACGGATTTCCATGCCCGTGGCCTCCGGGGTAAGGCCAAGGGACTCCACCATGGCCTGTTGTCCCTCGGCGGTGGCGCCGTTGTGGGAACCCATGGAGGGCACGAGGAAGGGACGGGCGCCGTGGTCGCGTAACCAGTCGCCCGCCGCCTTGGTGATAGCCACCAGGTTGGTGATGCCGCGGCTTCCAGCGGTGATGGCCACCTCGCCCCGGGGAGGGGCCAGCTTCATCCCGTCGAGGGCCTTTTTGACCTGCCCAGCCACATCCGCAAGGGGAGCGGAGACCAGCTGCTGATCGACCGGATACAATTCCATGACTCAAATTACGCCCCCTGGGCGTGAGGGAAATTTAAATGCAACAGCAAAGTCTAGCCCGGAACTTCCGATTGGAGCGGGGCATCGCCGAGCTGCATGGGCTCCAGGATGATGTCCTTCACGGTGGCGCCGGCGGGAATCATCGGCAACACGTGTTCGGTGTAGGGGACCATCACGTCGAGAACATAAGCCGTCTTGGCAGCGAGAAGTCGCTCCAAGGCGGGCCGGACTTCCTCCGGCTTGGTGATGCGCTCGGCCGGGACGCCGAATCCCTGGCAGATCGGAAGATAGTCCGGGAAGATTTTCTGGGTGTCGTTCGGATCTCCCAGGAAGGTGTGGCCGCGGTTGCTCGAGAAGAAGCGGTCCTCCCACTGCACGACCATCCCGAGGTACTGGTTGTTGATGATGATGGCCTTGGCCGCAATGTTCTCCGCCATGGCGGTGGCCAGTTCCTGCACATTCATGAGGAAGGAGCCGTCCCCGTCGATGTCGATGACCTCGCGCTTCGGGCAGGCCACCTTGGCGCCGATCGCTGCCGGGTAGCCGAACCCCATCGATCCGAGCCCGGCGGAAGTGAGAAAACTGCGCGGCTGGTGGAAGTCGTAGAACTGGCCGGCCCACATCTGGTGCTGGCCCACGCCGGTGGTGAGAATGGCCTCACCCCGGGTCAGGCGGCAGAGTTCCTCGATCACCTGCTGGGGCAGGATCCGGCCCGGCACGGGGGAGTAGGTGAAGGGGTACTTCTTCCGCCAACCCTCGATCTTCTCCCGCCACTTGGAGAAGCGCTTGGGCAAGGCGGCGGTCGAGCGGCGGGCCAGCAGCTGATTGAGCTGGCGGAGAGCGGCACGGACATCCGCCAGAATCGGCAACTGGACGGCTTTGTTTTTGTTGAGCTCGGAATTATCGATGTCGATATGGACGATCGTGGCGCGCTTGGCGAACTCCGAGACCTTGCCGGTCACCCGGTCGTCAAAACGGACGCCGAAGGCGAGGAGGAGATCGCACTCATCCACCGCGTAGTTGGCGTAGACCGTGCCGTGCATGCCCAGCCACTTGAGGGACTGGGGGTCGTTTTCCGGGAAGCAGCCGATGCCCATGAGAGTGGTGGTGACCGGAATCCCGGTGGTGCGGGCAAACTTCTGCAGCTCCTCGGCCGCACCGGAGGTGATAATGCCGCCGCCCACATAGAGGACAGGGCGCTCGGCCTTGTCGATCAGACCGAGGATCTCGTGCAGGGCGTGTTCGTCCGCCGCAGGAGGCGTGCGATAGCCGGGAATATCGAGGGTCGGGGGCCAGGAAGTCTGGGCGGTGGCCTTCTGGACGTCCTTGGGAATGTCGATGACCACCGGGCCCGGGCGGCCAGTGGTGGCAACGTGGAACGCCTCGGCGACGATCCGCGGTATGTCGGCGGGATCCATGACCAGGTAACTGTGTTTGACGATCGGAAGGGTGAGCCCGAACACATCGGTTTCCTGGAAGGCGCCGCGGCCGATCGCGTGGGTGGGTACCTGGCCGGTAATGGCAACGAGCGGGACGGAGTCCATGAAGGCATCGGCGATGCCGGTCACGAGGTTGGTGGCACCGGGGCCGGAGGTGGCCATGACCACGCCGGCCTTGCCGGTGGCGCGGGCGTACCCTTCCGCCATGAAAACGCCGCCTTGCTCGTGGCGCGGGAGAATGGTGCGGATCTGTTTCGAACGGGTCAGCGACTGATGGAGCATCATGCTGGCCCCGCCCGGGTAGGCGAAGATGGTGTCGACGCCGACCTTTTCCAGGGAATCCACCAACAGATCGCATCCCATCCGGGGAGGCGAAAGGCGGGGAGAGGAAGCCTTCCCCTTGGGGGCGGAGGCTTTGGCTTTGGAAACTGTTTTGGCCCGGCTCACGGAACCAATACCATAAACCACCCTTGCTGGATTTCCTAGGAAAAAGGCGGTATTACGGCCTTTTTTTGCGTTTTAATATTGACTGGTCAGACTGGTCATAATATTAGTCTCTCATGAAGCTAATTCCTTCTTATGAAGCAAAATCCAAGTTTTCCGAGATTCTGAGGGAGGCCGCGGCAGGTAAGACTTTTGTGATTACCAGGAATGGGAGGCGGATGGCGGAGCTGCGTCCCTGTCGGGCTCCGGAGGTGCGGAGGAAGCGGGGAATGATGCGGGAAATCTTCGGTCCTTTGGGTCGGGAATTTCACAAGCCGTTGGAGGAGGGGGTCGAGTACCCGTGAGGCTTCTGCTCGATACCTCGGCGCTGATCTGGTTTTTGCGGGACGATCCGGAATTGCCGCCCCTGGCTGCCCGGGCCGTGGAGGATTCCCGTAACCAGGTCTGGGTGAGTGCGGCGGCCCTCTGGGAGATCTCCATCCAGGCGTCGGCTGGAACCATGCCGGCTCCGAAATCCTTGGGCGAAGGTCTCCACCGCAAACTGGAGGAGGCCGGATTCCATCTGTTGGCGGTCGAGCCCCGCCATGCCGAGGAGGTTTACCAGTTGCCCCGGGTCCATCCGGATGCTTTCGACCGGCTGATGATCGCCCAGTGCCGCTTGGAAAAGATGACCGCGGTGACCCCCAACCCCGAGTGGGCGGACCGCCGTTACGAAATTTCGACGATTTGGAAGTAGGCTAAATATGCCGGGAGTCGGCGTGGTCTTTGACGGCGTAACCGGATTCCTGACGCTTGTGATTCACCTCGTTCTTTTTGACGTAGCCGTCGTAAATATCCTGTGCGGTCATCCCGAGCGTCTGGGCGAGGGAAACGAGGAAGTGAAACAGGTCGACCACCTCCACGCGGGCGTTCTGCTCGTCGATCTTCTGGTATTTGGCCCACCATTTCCACGGGAAGCTGTCGATCAGTTCGGCGATCTCCTGGGTCATGGCGCGGGAGTAGTTTAGGGCCCACTTGGTTTTGTCCTCGGGGGAAAGGTTCGCCAGGTCGACTCCGATTTTTTTGTTCAGGATCTCCTGCATGCGGAAGATTTCCTCGAGTTTGTCTGCTTGCGCCATGGCACTTTCGTAGCGTTTGAGGGAGGGAGAGGGAGACTTTTCTGCACATCCCCTGTCGCAACCTGTGAAAAAGAGCCGAGGGATGTTTCGACGGTCACGGCGGCAGGCGATATCAAGTCCCGATGAGAAACGCGGTGATATTGGGTAGCGGTTGCGCCGGCTGGACGGCGGCTCTCTATTTGGCCCGGGCCAATCTAAAGCCGCTGGTGCTCACCGGGGCCCAGACGGGGGGTCTGCTCACCACCACTTCCATCGTGGAGAACTTTCCCGGGTTTCCCCAGGGTGTGGACGGCACGACGTTGATGGCGCAAATGATGGAGCAGGCGCAGAAGTTCGGTGCGGAGGTGGAGTTCGGTCTGACCGCCGACGAGGTGATTTTCGG
>CAZWQT010000052.1:0-5469 GCA_964635945.1 uncultured Akkermansia sp.
GTTGCCAGAGTTTAACCGCCCCGTGGCGATATTCGTCACGGGGCGGTTTTCTTTTACCCTTGGCGCATGAATCTTATTCGCACCGAGTTATCAAGATATCCAGCCTTGTTCAAAGTCGTTGATGGTGAATACTTCAGACGGGTGATTGCTGAAGTTCTCAAAAAGTTGTTCACATCCCGTTTCTGCGGTTGTCCGCACCAATTCAAGTGATCTTGGCAAAGTTTTCAGGAAGCCGTGAGCAGATAGCGAGCCAGGTGGCTGAAGCCTTATGCGGCCTCTATGGGGAACCCAGGGAAGAAGCAAAGCCGTCCCCGTTCCAAGGGGGCCGAAAGGCCGGGTTGGAGACCCTAAAAAATTTTTCGGTGCAGGGATACGCCGGTACCCGGAACAAGCTCCATGGAAACGTGTCGCGACTCTCCTTTTACATCCGGCACGGGGTGCTGGGTTTACGGGAGGTGGCTGAGAGCGTGCGGGATCGGTTCGGCCGCTCCTACGATGCGCTGAAGTTCTGGCAGGAGCTGGGTTGGCGCCAATTTTGGCGGCTGGTCTATGCCAAGCTGGGGCAGCGGATTTATACGGATCTGGAGCCGCCGAAGGTGAGCCTGGGCGAAAAATTCCCTGATGAACTCCCGGAGGAAATCCAGCAGGGAAGGACGGGATTGGTCTGCATGGATGAAAGCGTCAGGGAACTGGTGGAAACCGGAACCATGCACAACCACGCCAGAATGTGGTTCGCCTCCTTTGTGATCCATTTCCGGAAATTGGGCTGGAAGGCGGGAGAGAGATTTTTCTACCGGCATTTGTTGGACGGGGATCCGGCCAGCAATGCGCTCTCCTGGCAGTGGGTGGCCTCCACCTTCAGTCATCGGCCCTATCTCTTTAACCGGGAGAACATTCAGGAAAATGGAGGAAAGAAGTGGTGTGAACGTTGTCGGGCCCAGTGCCCCTTCGAGGCGACGTACCCGGAGCTGGAACGGAGACTCTTCTCCCCGTGAAGACCTTGGTCTGGCTGCATGGTGACTCGCTTTCGGAACAGGATCCGGCGGCGTTGAAGTATCCCGAAGCAGAGAGGGTCTTTGTTTTTGACCGGCCGTTTTTGGAGCGGGCCAAGGTAAGCTTCAAAAGAATCTTTTTTCTTTATGAATGCGCGACCGAAGCCGCCACGGAGATCCGGGTGGGGGAGACGGCGGAAGAATTGCGGGAAGCGATGCGTATGCAAAGGGCCGAGCGGCTGGCGGTGAGCCAGTCGGTCTCTCCCCGGTGGAGAGAGCTGGTAGCAGAGCTGCAAAGGGACGTGGCGGTGGAGGTGGTTCCGGCGAGGGATCTGGTGGAAGTGCCGGAGGATTACGAGGCCAAACGATTTACTCCGTTCTGGAAGAAGTTTGGGAAAGAGTGGGGTGGATGAGGCGTCTCCTGATTCCGGGATTGTGGATGCTGATGGCGGGTTGGGGCTGGGCCCAGTTTCCCGCCGATGCGGTGATCTTGGAGACATCGGATCAGGGTGAAACCCTGCTGCTGGCCGGAAAGGAGCGCGAGTTGGATGTGCTGCGGGAGCCGGCCTCCACTTTCAAGGCGGTGATTGCCTGGGCGGCGCTGGACCGGGGTCTGGTCAAGGATGGGGAGAGTCCGCTGCCCGGTGCGGAGGGGGACAATCTGCGTTTGGCGCTCCAGAAATCGCTGAATGCCCCGTTCGATCTGTTGGCCGTGGAGTTGGGAGGAGAGGTTTTGGGCGAGTATGCGAAAAGGAGTGGTTTGATCCAGGGGACGGTTCCGGCTCGCTGGATGGAGGGAAAGGAGAAAGAGGCCCGCCATGGTGCGGATCTGATGACGACGATTCGCCGGGAGCATCAGGTGGCCGTGGCGTGGATGAAAGGCGAACCGCCCTGGAACGGGGAGGCGGGTCGGAAACTCCAGGAAGCCCTGCTTTGGAAGGCGGCGGAAAAGCCGCTCCGGGCCAAGACCGGAACCTTTGGTGGATCTGTTTGGGTGACTGGGTACGGCCCCGGAAAAGCGGTGACCGTCTGGCTACCCGGGGGAGTTCCCCGCCGTCCCGAAGCCCTGAAAATCTTTTTTGGTCGCTGGGGTATCACCGCGCCTGCGTCCTAGGACCAACCTTTCGACATTCTGCAGAATGTCGAAAGGTTTTCAGGGCATGGTCTTTACCGGGACCGGGGGATCCATGCACCTGGCCCCATCCCCGGTTTTTTCGCAAAAAAGCCGAATAAGTGGGGATTGAATTCTTGAAGAAGGTGTTGGGAAATAGCACTCTGCAGGTTCCATGATCCCCCGTTATTCCCGCCCGGCGATGGCCGAAATCTGGACGGAAGAAGCCAAGCTCCGGCGCTGGCTGGAGATCGAGGTTTTGGCCTGTGAAGGCATGGCCCGCAAGAAACTGATCCCCGCCAAGGATGCCCGCACCATTCGCCGAAGGGCGAAGTTCAACCTTCGGCAGGTCCAGAAAAACGAGGCCCGAACCAAGCACGACGTCCTGGCTTTTCTGGAGGAAGTGGCCTCGCATGTCGGCCCCGCCGGACGTTGGATTCATCAAGGCCTAACCTCTTCCGACGTCCTCGACACCACCCTGGCGTGGCAGCTGCGGGACGCCGCCAACCTGCTGATCGAGGGAGTCCGCAAGGTGAAGGTGGCCGCCGCCAAACGGGCCCGCGAGCACCGGGGGCTGATGGTTATCGGCCGCACCCACGGCATCCACGCCGAGCCCACCAGCCACGGCATCCGGATGGCGCTGCTCCATGACGAATTCCGCCGGGCGGAAGAGCGACTCAAGGCCGCCCGGGACGAAGTGGCGGTCGGAAAGATCTCGGGGGCGGTCGGCACCTATGCCCACCTGGACCCGGCGATCGAGGCCTATGTCTGCGCCAAGCTCGGATTGCAGCCGGGTGCGGCCACCCAGGTGGTCCCGCGGGATCGCCACGCCGCCTTCGCCCTGGCCCTTTCGCTGGTCGCCGCCAGTGCCGAGCGGTGGGCGACCGAGTTTCGTCACCTGCAACGCACCGAAGTGGGGGAAGTGGAGGAGAGTTTTGCCAAGGGGCAGAAAGGCAGCAGCGCCATGCCCCACAAACGAAACCCGATCAATGCGGAGCGGATCTGCGGCTTGGCCCGAATCGTGCGCGGCCATGCCCTGGCGGCCCTGGAAAACGTGGCCCTCTGGCACGAGCGCGATATCTCCCACAGCTCGGCCGAGCGTGTGCTCTTTCCCGATGCGACCATCCTGCTGGATTTCATTCTGGCCGAGCTGGAATCCCTGGTGGCCGGTCACCAGGTTTTCCCCCAGCGGATGCTGGCCAACCTACGCTCCTCCAAAGGTCTTTGGGCCTCCCAAGGGGCGCTTCTGGCCCTCACGCGGTCGGGACTGGAGCGGAGAAAAGCCTACGAGGCGGTGCAGCGGCATGCGATGGATGCCTGGCAGCGGGGCGGGGCTGATTTTCCCACGAGGTTGCAGCTGGATCCGGAACTTTCCCGGAAAATCGGAGGCAAGGGTTTGCGGGAGGCGGTGGATGCGCGCCGCCACCTGCGGCATGAGGCCCTGATCTACAAGCGCTGCGGGCTCTAAGGTGAAGGCGGTCGTCACGGTCACCCTCAAGCCCTCCATCCTGGACCCCCAGGGAGAGGCGGTATTACATGCGGTGCAGGGCATGGGGTTGAAGGAGGTGAAGTCGGTCCGGATCGGGAAGCACATCGAGTTGGAGATCGAGGGCGGGGATGAAAAAAAGCTCAAGGCCAAGTTGGAGGAGATTTCCCGGGAACTACTGAGCAACCCGGTGATGGAAAATTTTCGGTTGGATCTGCGGGCCGGCGGATGAGGTTTGCGGTCGTCCAGTTTCCCGGATCCAACTGCGATCAGGACTGCGTGCACGCCCTGCGAGGGCTGGGGCAGGAAGCCCGACTGGTCTGGCATCAGGAGAGCCGCCTCGATCCCGACGAGGGAGTCATCCTGCCGGGGGGCTTTTCCTACGGGGATTATCTTCGCTGCGGGGCGATTGCCCGATTTTCCCCCATCATGCAGGCCGTCAAGGCGGCAGCAGAGCGGGGCCAGGTGGTCGTTGGAATCTGCAACGGATTCCAGATCCTCTGCGAGGCCGGTCTTCTCCCGGGGGCGCTTACCCGAAATGAGGGCCTCCATTTCCGCTGTGAGCCTGCGGATCTGCGGGTGGAAACCCCCTCTTCCCGCTTCACCTCGGCTTACGTGACCGGACAAGTGTTGCGCATCCCGATCGCCCACGGCGAAGGCTGTTACCGGGCCGAGCCACAGGTTTTGGCGCAACTGGAGGCGCGGCAGCAGATCCTCTTTCGATACTGCGATCCCCAAGGCCGGGTCACCGCGGATGCCAATCCGAATGGATCCAGCCTGAACATTGCCGGAATCCGCAATTTGGCCGGCAATGTTCTCGGCATGATGCCGCATCCGGAGCGGTGCTGTGAGCCGGAGATGGGCGGCGTGGACGGGAGGGGAATCCTGCTGGGAGCGGCGGGCCTCGGGAGATCCGCGTGAAGGCCAGGGAGTTTGCGCGGAAGCTCGGGCTGACGGAGGAGGAGTTTGACCGGATCCAGAAGGGATTGGGCAGGGAACCCAATGAAACCGAACTGGGCATGTTTTCGGTCATGTGGAGCGAGCACTGCTCCTACAAAAATACCCGGAAGGAGCTGAAAAAATTTCCGACGACCGGGCCGGCCGTCCTGGTCAAGGCCGGCGAGGAAAACGCCGGGGTGGTGGATGCCGGCGACGGCCTCGCCCTGGCCTTCAAGATCGAGTCCCACAATCACCCCAGTGCGGTGGAGCCTTTCCAGGGGGCGGCCACGGGAGTGGGAGGGATCCTGCGGGATATTTTCACCATGGGGGCCCGACCCGTGGCCTTCATGGATTCGCTTCGTTTCGGCCGTCCCGACGCCCCGGGCGAGGCCGGCAAACGGACCCGCTCGCTGATCCACGGCGTGGTGGCGGGGATTTCCCATTATGGCAACTGCGTCGGCGTACCCACCGTGGGGGGAGAGCTGGTCTTTGACCCGGCCTACGAGGGCAATCCCCTGGTGAACGTTTTTTGTCTGGGGATCTTGCGGCACGACCAGATCCGGCGTGGGGCGGCGAAAGGGGTGGGGAACCCGGTCTTTTACGTGGGGGCGAAAACCGGACGGGATGGGTTGGCCGGGGCGGCCTTTGCCTCGCGAGACCTGACGGAGGAAAGCAAGGCGGACCGCCCGGCGGTGCAGGTGGGGGATCCGTTCGTGGGAAAACTTCTTTTTGAAGCCTGTCTGGAGCTTTACGCCCGGCCGGATCTGGTGGTGGGAGTGCAGGACATGGGGGCCGCCGGCCTGACCTGCTCCACCTGCGAAACGGCAAGCCGGGGAGGGTCGGGCATCGAGATTGAACTGCACAAGGTGCCCCAGCGGGAAACGGGGATGACCCCGTATGAGACCCTGCTGTCCGAATCCCAGGAGAGAATGCTGATCATC
>CAZWQT010000052.1:5479-9390 GCA_964635945.1 uncultured Akkermansia sp.
CCCATCGATGGTTTTATCGGCCTTACGTTGATCATCGTCCACAAAGGCCGCGAGGCGGAGCTGAAGGAGATCTTTGCCCGGTGGGGTTTAGACGCAGCCGAGATCGGCACGGTGACCGACACCGGGCGGGTGGTCGTGAAGGAGGGCGGCCAAGTGGTGGCCGACCTGCCCGCCCGCATGCTGGCGGATGATGCCCCCGTGTATGTGCGGGATGCCCGGGCTCCCGCCCAGCTGGCCGAAAAACAGAAACTCGATCTGAAAAAGATTCTGCCGGCGAAATCCAACGTGAAGGAGGACCTCGTAAAACTCGCCCGGTCCCCGGCGACAGGTTCTCGTCGATGGGTTTGGAACCAGTACGATCACATGGTGGGGCTGAGAACGGTGGTTCGCCCCGGCAGCGACGCGGCGGTTTTGCGTGTGGAAAAGCCGGGTGGTGGTTGGGTGCGGGTGGCGATGACGCTGGATGGGAACGGCCGTTGGTGCGCCCAAGATCCGCGGGAAGGGTCCAAAGCCCTCGTGGCGGAGGCCTGCCGCAACCTGGCCTGTGCCGGGGCGGTTCCTCTCGGCCTGACGGACAATCTGAATTACGGAAATCCCCACGATCCGGAACTGTTTTGGCAACTGCGGGAGGGAGTGGAGGGAATGGCCGAAGCCTGCCGGGCCTTTGATCTGCCGGTCACGGGAGGGAATGTCAGTCTCTACAACCAGTCGCCAAGGGGTCCGATCCATCCGACTCCGGTGGTCGGAGTGGTGGGGAAAGTGGAGGAGGGGGTCAATCTGGCTCCGGCCTTTTTTACCTCCGGCGGAGGCGAGGTGGTTTTGTTGGGGACAACCGCATCCGGGGGATTAGGAGCCTCGCTTTACCTGCAGGAGATTCACGGAGTGTTGGCCGGCAAGCCGGCGGCGGCGGATCTGGAGGCAGAAAAGAAGCTTCACCGGCTCATGCGCAAGGTCCTCAGTCAGCCCGGCGTGCGGGCGATCCATGATGTGGGGGAGGGAGGAATTCTTTGGGCCTTAGCCGAGATGACCTTTGGAGAAACCTCCGCGGGTGCGGATGTTGTCCTGCCGGCCGGAGGCGAAAGACCTGAGGAGGCCCTTTTTGGTGAGGGAGGCGGGCGGGTGATCCTGGAGCTGAATGCCGAGGCGGTTTCCGGCGTGGAGGTGTTGGCCAAGGAAGCCCAGGTGGGATTCACCCGCCTGGGCCAAACCGGAGGTAGAGAGCTGAAGGTTGTCTGTGGATCCATCCAGGAGACTTGGCCGGTCGCGCAATTGAGAAACTCCTTTGAAACCTCCCTGCCCAAGGCGCTGGAGACCTAGGCCGCGCTTCTCAAAAACGTTGCCCGTGCCTAGAAAGGAACCTTGAAGACTCCCCCCATTCCCAAGCATGAATGCGGGGTTTTCGGGGTGTATGGACATCCCAACGCGGCGGAACTGACCTACTACGGACTTTACGCCCTCCAACACCGGGGTCAGGAAAGTGCGGGGATTGTCTCGTCGCGCGGGGAAGGATCCTCCTTCCGGATCCGGAGGGGGATGGGTCTGGTGGGCCAGGTTTTCAGCGAGCAGGATCTCAAGGAGTTGACCGGCGTGCGTGCCATTGGTCATGTCCGTTATTCGACGACCGGTTCCAGCACCATCAAGAACGCCCAGCCGATCACCGTCGAAACCAGTCGTGGGCAGATCGCCATCGCCCACAACGGGAACCTGGTCAATGCCGGCAGGCTCCGGGCCGAGCTGGAGGCGGATGGTTCCATCTTCCAGACCACGACCGATAGCGAGGTCATCCTGCATTTGATCTCGCGTCCGAATCCGGCCATCGGCGGCGGGGCGCTGGCCCAGGCCCTCTCGCGTGTCCACGGGGCCTACTCCCTGGTTTTGATGGGGGAGAAGGAGTTGATCGGGGCCAGGGATCCGTTCGGATTTCGTCCCCTGGTGATTGGCAAACTGGATGACGGGATCATTTTCTCGAGCGAGACCTGTGCGCTCGACCTGATCGGCGCTGAGTTCGTCCGGGAGGTGGAGCCCGGCGAGGTCGTGGTGGCGGACGAGGACGGCCTCCGCTCCTTTAAGCCCCACAATGAGCCTTCCCGCGAGGCGCTCTGCATTTTTGAATTTGTCTACTTCGCCCGGCCCGACAGCCAGCTGGGGGGACGCAACGTCAGCCACGCCCGGATCCGGATGGGCCGGGAGCTCGCCCGGATGCATCCGGTGGAGGCAGACATCGTGGTGCCGGTGCCGGATTCCGGAACCTACGCCGCCCTCGGATATTCCGAGCAGTCCGGAATTCCGCTGGACCAAGCCTTTGTCCGGAATCACTACATTGGACGAACCTTCATCCAGCCCAGCCAGCTTATCCGGGATTTCAACGTGCGGGTGAAGCTCAACCTGATCCGTTCCGCAGTGCAGGGGAAGCGGGTGGTGGTGGTGGACGATTCCATTGTCCGTGGAACCACCGCCCGGGCCCGGGTCATCAACCTGCGGGAGGCCGGGGCGCGGGAAGTCCACATCCGGGTCAGCTGTCCGCCTCACCGGTTTTCCTGTCACTACGGCATCGATTTTCCCGACCCGAAGGATCTGTTGGCCAACCGGATGACCCGGCAGGAAATCACCAAGTATCTCGGGGCTGATTCGTTGGGTTACCTGGACGTCGACGGCATGGTGAAGGCCTGCAAGCTCCCCGCCTCGAAGTTCTGCCTCGCCTGTTTCACCGGGGACTATCCGGTGCCCTTCGCCCCCGAAGACGACAAGGAAGTGCTGGAACGACGCCGGGATCAGGCGGTTTCGCTCGTGCCGGAAGAGGAAGCCCGGCAGCGGTTTCTTCTGTAGCGGGAATGGCACGGGACGCCTACGCCAGGGCCGGGGTCGACATCACCCTGGGCAACCGTGTCAAATCCGGCATCGGAACCCTCGTCCGGTCAACGCGTCGTCCCGGGGTGATCGGGGGAATCGGGGGCTTTGGCGGCTGCTTTGACGGCCGGATCCGCGGGTATCGGCATCCGGTGTTGGTTGCCAGCATCGACGGCGTGGGCACGAAGCTGAAGGTGGCCCACCAACTGGGCCAACATGCGACGATCGGGGAAGACTTGGTGAACCACTGCGTCAACGACATCGCCGCCCTCGGGGCCGAACCCCTTTTCTTTCTGGACTACATCGGAACCGGAAAGCTGGATCCGAAAGTTTTCCGGCAGATTCTGGCAGGCCTGGTCCGTGGTTGCCGCAAGGCCGGATGCGCCCTGATTGGCGGGGAGACCGCCCAGATGCCGGGAATTTATCAGGGCAAAGACTACGATCTGGTGGGCTCCATCGTCGGGGTGTTGGAGAAGGGAAAAGCCACCGACGGCCGCTCCGTCCGTCCCGGCGACGTGATTCTCGGCCTGCCTTCCAACGGACTGCAGACCAACGGGTATACGCTGGCCCGGGACATTCTCCTCAAGAAGGCCCGATACCGACTCGGACAGAAACTCCCCGGAACCTCCCGGACCGTGGGCCAGCTTCTCATGGCGGTGCATCCGAACTATCGGCCGGATCTTTTGAAAATCGCCCGTCAAACCCGGATCAAGGGGGCAGCCCATATCACCGGCGGCGGCCTCATCGACAATCCCCCCCGGGTGTTTCCCCGGGGAACCGCCGCGGAGATCCGTCTCGGCAGTTGGCCGGTACCGCCGCTTTTTCGGGCTTTGGTGACCCAAGGCCGGCTCAAAACGGCAGAAGCCTACCGAACCTTCAACATGGGGATCGGAATGATCGTGGTCGTGGCCCGGAAGGATGTGGCCAAGGTCCGACGTGTGGTGCGGTGCCATGAAATCGGCCGGATTGTCCGGGGCGACCGCAAGGTGAGGTTGATCGGATGAGCCAGGGAATCCGGCGGGCGCTGCTTTCCGTCTCCGACAAGACCGGTCTGGTGGAGTTTG
>CAZWQT010000053.1:0-9346 GCA_964635945.1 uncultured Akkermansia sp.
AAGAAGGAGGTTTTTCATGACTTCAACATTCCATGGAATGTTGGATGGTCAAGCGACTGTCACACAAACGTAACTTGTGAAATTGAATACCCCTGCGTAGGAGAATTCGTGAGGCGAGGTATAAAGATCGAAAAATGTATCCACCCATTGGGGGGACATCCGAAAGGGCCAAAGGGATAGGAACTGATTTGCTTGGCTAATTTCAAATTATAAGCGCATCTTATTGTGTATAAAAATCTACTGTACAATAATTTAAAAATTTAAAATGACCCCAGCAAAAAACCCCTTGAAAAAGGGAGCATATGAGTAAGATACCTATTAGGAGATATAAGTTATGAAAAAGACTATATCTGGAATTTTTGCCTTCGTGGTTGTATGTGCGACCTCCCAAGCAGCCAATTACCTCACGGTAGATTTTTCCACTGGTTATGTTGACGGAAACCTGGCTGGTATAGGACCCAACGTTGTCGGACAAAATGGTTGGGCGCAAACCAGTACATCGTCCACTACGCCTATCCAATATAATAGCAGCCTCGGTGCTGCAGTCATCGGCACTTCTGGACAAGATGTCTACAAGGCTTTTACTACCCAAGCCCCAAAGACTGACGGGACTTCTTTGCTGACAAGGCTTGATTTCAAGCTCACTGCCGTGCAAGCGACCGGCGACTACTTTTTCAGCCTTTCGGACCCAGCTGGAACCACCAGCAACTTTTATGGAAGGCTTTTTGCCCGATCCTCAGGTAGCGGTTTTAACTTGGGGATTTTAACAACTTCCGGAACAGGGTCTGCCACCCAATGGACCACCTCGGTTTTTAATTTAAATCAATCTTACACTGCCGTGTTGGCGTGGAACTTTGTTGGGGGCGCCGCAAACGATACCATGGCTTTATACATCAATCCTTCCACAGATAATATTTCAGCATTAACTGCCGAGGTAAGCTCCAACTGGTTATCAACCACCATCGGTGAGCCTGCCACAACGCTTTCCGCCGTTAATTTACGTCAAGGATCATCCACAACAGCTCCAACCGTAAACGCCACGTATATTTCGGTAGGGAATACTCTTGGGGAAGTTGGTATTATTCCTGAGCCCTCCTCCTCGATGTTAATGGTGTTGGGGGCGGGGGCGCTGATTGGAATCCACTCTCTGAGGCGGAAGCAGAGTTAATTTAGGTTTAATTTTTCAACCACCGGCTCGCGAAGAGCGGGATACTTTGTTTTTGATAGAAATGAAGTAAGGATGAAATCAAACGCATGTCTTATAAATCGGCCCGCCGGGAAGTCGGGCCCTACCAAGTGCGGTTTGGGGACAATCGACGAGGCGCCCTCATCGAGGGCGCCCCACCTAATCTACTGAAGAAGAGTTATCAGCAGGCGGCCAAAGCGGCTTGGATCTTGGAGAAGTCGGGGAGTTCGAGCGGGGTGGGGGTTTGTTCGGAGTGTTTGATGACGCCGGCCTTGTCGATGACAAAGACGGCGCGAGCACTGACGGAACCCAATCCGATCAGGTCAGGCAGCAGGGTGCCGTACTTCTTGCTGACTTCCTTGTTGAGGTCGCTGAGCAGGGTGATCTTGATCTTCTCCTTGTCGGCCCAGGCTTCCTGCGCGAAGGGCGAATCCACGCTGATGCCGTAGACGGCCGCGTCCAGCTTCTCGTAGGCGGAGAGGCCGGCGGAAACATCGCACATCTCCTTCGTGCAGACGCCGGTGAAGGCGAGCGGGAAGAAGAGAAGCACGGTCTTTTTCTTTCCGAAGTTGTCGGAAAGTTTGACGTCCTTGGGGTCGCCCCCGCGTTTGGTCTTGAGGGTGAAGTCGGGGGCTTTGCTGCCGGCGGAGAGAGCCATGGTCTTTTCCTCCTGGGTTTTAGTTTCGGCCCGGGGCGCCGTTGGTGCCTCCGGCTTCGCGGAGGACGGCTTTCCGGGAAAGTTTCACGCGGCCCTTGTCGTCGACGCCGATGCATTTGACCTCGAGGAGGTCGCCCATCTTGACGGCGTCCTCGACGCGGGCAATGCGGGCCTCGGCCAGCTCGGAGATGTGTACCAGGCCATCGCGGCCGGGGAAGATTTCGACGAAGGCGCCGAAGTCCTTGATGGAGACGACGCGGCCTTTGTAGGTCTTGCCGATCTCGATCTCGCCGGTGAGGCCGGAGATGAGCTCCTTGGCGCGGGCCATGGCGGGACCGGAGTTGGCGTAGATGCGGACAGTGCCGTCGTCATCCACGTTGACCTCGGCGCCGGTCTCGGCGCAGATGCCCTTGATGGTCTTGCCGCCGGGGCCGATGAGGAGGCCGATCTTGTCCTGCGGGATCTTCACCATTTCGATCTGCGGAGCGTACTTGGAGATCGTGCCACGCGGGGCGGGCAGAACCTTGGCCATGAAGTCGAGGATCTGCGAGCGGGCGTGGGTAGCGCGGTCGATCGCGTCCTTCAGCAGGGAGAGGGGCAGGCCGGGGAGCTTGAGATCCAGCTGGAAGCCGGTGACGCCTTGGCGGGTGCCGCAGAGTTTGAAGTCCATGTCGCCGAAGTGGTCCTCAGAGCCGATGATGTCGGTGAGGAGTTGGTGACGGAGGAGTTTGGTGCCGGCGGCGTCGTGCTCGGTGACGAGGCCGACGCTAATGCCGGCGACGGGGGCCTTGAGGGGTACGCCAGCGTCGAGCAGGGCGAGGGTGCCGCCGCAGACGGAAGCCATGGAAGTGGAGCCGTTGGACTCCATCACCTCCGAGGTGACGCGCAGGGCGTAGCCGAACTCGGCCGAGGAAGGGATGACGGGCTCGAGCGAGCGCTCGGCGAGAGCGCCGTGGCCGATCTCGCGACGGTTCTGGCCGCCGAAACGGCCGGTCTCGCCGACGGAGAAGGGCGGGAAGTTGTAGTGAAGAATAAAACGCTTGGTGCTTTCGCCGCCGGTGTAGGCGTCGATTTCCTGGGCTTCCTCCAGCGGTCCGAGCGTGGCCAGACAGACGGCCTGGGTCTCGCCACGGGCGAATAGGGAGGAGCCGTGGGCGCGGGGCAGGAAGCCCACCTCGCCGGAGAGGTTGCGGACCTGATCGGCCGGGCGGCCGTCGCAGCGTTTGTTTTTATCGAGGATGGAGGTGCGGAAGGCCTTTTTCTGGAGGTAATCGAAGGCCTGGGAGATCTCGAACGGGGTGGCGGCGGGGAACTTCTCGAGGATCTTGGTCTTCACCTCTTCCTTGAGGGCTTCGACGGCCTTGTGGCGTTCGACCTTGGAGGGCTGGTAGATGGCGGCCTCGATGCGAGAGCCGGCGACGGAGTAGGCGATCTCGAGGAGCTCGTCCTTCACGAGCATGAGCGGGGCCTGGCGCTTGGCCTTGCCGCAGGAGGCGGCGAGTTCCTTCTGGATCTTGATGATCGGTTGGATGGCGGCGTGGGCGTGTTCGAGGGCGGCCTTGAAGTCGGCCTCGGGGAGCTCCTTGCCGGAACCCTCGATCATGAGGGCTTCGTGTTCGGTGCCGACGTAGACGAGGTCGAGATCGCTTTCCGCGAGCTCGGGGTGGGTGGGGTTAACGATGAATTTGCCGCCGACGCGGGCAACGCGGACGCCCGCGATGGGGCCGGCCCAGGGGATGTCGGAGACCATGAGAGCGGCGGAGGCGCCGTTGATGGCGAGGATGTCGGGATCGTTCAGACCGTCGGTGCTGAGGAGGATGGCGATGACTTGGGTATCGTAGAAGTAGCCCTTGGGAAAGAGGGGGCGGAGGGGGCGGTCAACCATGCGGCAGGTGAGGATTTCCTTTTCGGTGGGGCGGCCCTCGCGGCGGAAGTAGCTGCCGGGGATGCGGCCGGCGGCGGCGGCCTTTTCCTTGTATTCGACGGTGAGGGGGAAGAAGTCCTGCCCTTCCTTGACCTTGGTGGCGGAAACGGCGGTGACGAGGATGATGGTTTCGCCCATGGTGACGAGGGCGGCGCCGTCGGCGAGTTTGGCGTATTTGCCGGTTTCGATGTGGAGGTCGCGATCGCCAATGCGGGCGGTGAGGGTGGTGGGTTTGCTCATGATGTTTGGATGCCGCAAGAAGCACCTCCGCAACGAGGAAAGGATGCGGGTGGTGGGGAGGGAGGAGCCAAGGCCGGCTTCGGGGCGGCTTTCAGAGGACACAGCGAAGGCCGGTGAGCCTGCGGGGTGTCATCTGCCCAGCCGTGGGCCGACAGAGGGTTTCCCTTTTCTCGGGGACTTGGGGGTGGGGTATCCGGTTGGGTTATTTCCTCAGGTTAAGTTTCTTGAGAAGGTCCTGGTAGCGCTTGGGTTCGGTGCGGTGGAGGTAATCGAGGAGGCGGCGGCGGCGACTGACCATGGCGAGAAGGCCGCGGCGGGAGGCGAAATCCTTGACGGACTTCTGGAGGTGGGTGGTGAGGTGGTTAATCCGATCTGTCAGGATGGCAACCTGCACATCCGACGAGCCGGTGTCTTTCTCGTGCAGGCGGTGGCCTGAAATGATCTTACTTTTCGCTGCGGTAGCCATAAGGTAATTGATCAT
The DNA here is from genome assembly GCA_964635945.1 of uncultured Akkermansia sp. GTDB lineage: Bacteria > Verrucomicrobiota > Verrucomicrobiia > Methylacidiphilales > Verrucolacustridaceae > Verrucolacustris. The sequence continues at coordinate 4,490 of CAZWQT010000053.1, forward strand.
CGTATGACAAAAAGCCGTGGAGTCAATGATTTCAGCTTGGTGGAAGGTGGAAAGTGCAAGGCGGGAGGCTTTGACAGGGAGCGTCTGGTTAGGGCAGGCGTGCTACGTCCCCGCCGAAACACGCGACGCCTAACCCGTCACGGGACGCCAGGTTTAGCGTTTTGGTGGATGCTGATTGGTTCTTGGGCAGGGGTGCTCGCCGCGCAGGAGACGGGATGGAAGGCGGATTTGGAGCGGATGGGGTTTGAAGTGCCGATTGAGGAGTTGGAGAAAGGGGAGATCGTCGGGCAGAAGTGGCTGGTGGGCGGGGCGCGGCCGGGGTTTCTGGGGGCCAAGGCCTTTTTTATCGCGTCGGCGGAGCCCAAGGAAGTGGCGAGGAAGGTGCTGGAGTTCGATCCAACGTCGGGCCGGACATTGGAATGGGCGGCTGAGGGATCGGTGAAACTTTACGAGCCGTTTTCCCGGCCTCCGGCAGCCGAAGACTGGACCAGATTCCGGGAGGCGCTGGGGAAACCGCCCTTTGATCTGTTGCTGCAGGTGGAGGGAAGAAAAGAGGGGAAAGTTCATCTTCATCCCGACGAGATTAAGAAGGTAGCGGACGGCAAAATTGAAGGATGGGTCCAGGTGTTGGAAGGCCGGATCCAGACGTATCATCGCGGCGGATGGAAGGAAAATGCGGGGGTGCCGGCTGGACCGGACAGTCTGATTGATTTTGACGCCAATCTCACGGCGGTTCTGAAGGAAAAAGAGCAAAGTCCGGTCTTGGCAGAATTTAAGACGGTATTAGTCCTTTTGGCGAATGCCGGCAAGGGCAAGGACGAGCCGGTGGAGTTTCGTGATTACTGGCAGTTGATGGAGGTGGACAAGTCGCCGGCGGTGGCCTTGGGCTGTGCCGTGATGAAGGAAGGGCCGGGAGGCCGGTATGACGTCGCTGATATGCACTACTTTGCGTCGAACGGGTATTTTGGGGCGGTCAGCCTGTATGGGATCTGGCCCTATAAGGAGGGGAAGTCCTTGGTATGCCGGATCGATGCGGTGGAGACGGATCCCTACCAACTTTCCCAAGCCACGGCCCGGATGATTGGCGAGGGTCTCTTCATGCGAGAGGTCAAAGCGGGCTGTTCCACGATTCTAAAGAAGATTCAGAGCCCGTAAGCCGGTGTCCAAATTGGCTTGGAATCTGGGCTTAAATCCCTAATAACAAAGCCGTATTTATGTGCAGCCAAAAACCTAAATTATTGATAGCCAATGTTATATGCTTTGCGTGGCTTGCGGCTGCAACTGCGCAAGAGCAGCCGATGTCGGATCCAATCGAGCCGGAGCAGTTTCAAGATCCCTTTTCGCCGACGCTTAGTCCGGGGCGTGGAGCCTTGGCCCCGCAGCGAGCAACGGAGTCCACGGAAGATTGGGGCATCAACATGGCTTTGGACTACGGGTATGTGGGTTCGGCCAGTTTGACCAAAGGATTAGGAACGGCCACGGAACAGGCGGCAGAACTTTCTGTAATTGCTGATCGCCGGATCCAGGAAGACCTCATCTTCCTGTTGGGAGGCAACTGGCAGACCTATTCGTGGGGGTACAACGGATCGGGGATTCCGTTGCCGAACAATCTTCAGGCCCTGAACATGATTCTGGGATTTGATGTGGCCTTGGACGAAGGGAACGAGTGGAACATGCGGATCCAAATCGACCCAGGCGTGTATGGAACCTGGCAAAGCTTGGGCTGGCATCAGGTGAATGTTCCGGGCGTGGTGGCTTTTTCCAATATCGTGAACGAGGATTTTCAGTGGTTCATCGCCCTTCGGGCGGACATTTTCCAGTTTTTCCCGGTAATCCCCGTGCCGGGATTTCGGTGGCAATTCGACAAGGCCTGGGTGCTGAACGGCACCGCCCCCAAACCGGCGGTCCAGTGGCGCCCGGTGGAGGACCTGGATCTCACGGCGTATGTCGGCGGGGACATTTTGAACGTGAATGCCCGGTTGGCGGAGAGCGATCCCAACACTCTTGGGAACCGAAGTTTGGCAGGAACACTGGTCAACTATTTTGAAGGACGGGTGGGTGCGGGCCTTGAGTATCAAATCACTCCGGAGTTGGCGTTGCAATTGGAGGGTGGAGCCGTGGTGTGGAGGACATTTGATTTTGTCCGGCTGAACGACAACGTGCGCAGCACCATGGCCCCTTACGTCCAAGGCGCAATCCGCGGACAGTTCTAAGCGCATGCGCTGGCCGGAACGGGCGGCGAATGCGTTTCCCTTTTGGATTGGGTTGGCGGCGATCCTGGCTTGGTTCCAGCCGGATTGGTTCACTTGGTTCCGGGGCGGATGGGTGGTCGGGGCACTGGGCGTGGCGATGCTGGGGATGGGTCTGACGCTGACCTGGGAGGAGCTTTTTCGGGCCATCCAGATGCCGGGTCAGGTGGCCCTAGGCTTTCTTCTGCAGTACACGGTGATGCCGTTTTTGGGGTGGATGGCGGCCCGGTGGATGGATTTACCCCCAGCTTTGGCGGCGGGGGTGATTTTGGTGGGGTGTTGTCCGGGGGGCACGGCGTCCAACGTGGTGAGTTATCTGGCCCGGGCTGATGTGCCGCTTTCCGTTTTGATGACAACGGCCTCCACGTTGGCGGCGGCGGTGATGACCCCGTGGCTTACTGGTTGGTTGGCGGGTCAATATGTGGAAGTTGATAGTTGGGGCTTGGCGGCTTCGACTTTGCAGGTGGTGGTGTTGCCCGTTTTGGCTGGGGTTTTTCTGCGGGCCAAGGCGGGCCGGTCGACCGATTCCCTTTTGGCTTGGTCGCCCCTGGTCGCCGTCGTGGCGATTTCGATGATTGTGGCGGGTGTTCTTGCCCAGAACGCGCCGGTTCTGCGGGAAGCAGGAGGGCGTTTGTTGGGGGCCTTGTTGGTTCTGCACTGGGGTGGATTTGCTTTGGGCTGGGGCCTCAGCCGGTTGCTGAGGCAGGGATCCACCGTGGCTCGGACGATTTCGATCGAAGTGGGCATGCAGAACTCGGGACTGGGAGTGGTGTTGGCACAAAGGCATTTTCCCGATCCGCTGAGCGCGCTTCCGGGAGCCATCAGCACCGTGGTGCACTGCCTGAGTGGAAGTGTCCTGGCGTGCTGGTGGCGCTGGCGGAGTGGTTGTCAGGGGACAGGAAGGCACTAAAATACGCTTATGAGGTTTCTGCCATGGGTGGCGGGAGGGTTGATGCTTACAATGCCGCTTCTGGCGGAGACCGAGGAAAACATGGCCAACCTTGAGCAGGGAGGCCGAAAAAACATCACCTTGGGGGCGATGTTTCAGGAGGAATTTAAGCAGCAGGAAGGGGTGCGGGAACTAAAAGGGGGCGTTCTTTACAAGGTGGAGGCGACGGGGACCGGTCAGACGCCCAAGCTTAGTGACCGGGTGCGCGTGCGCTATCAAGGTCGCCATGTCGACGGGCGTGTGTTTGACAAGTCCAAGGGAGAAGAGCCGCAGGAGTTCCGGGTGGACCGGACGGTGGCGGGTTGGCAGGAGGTGTTGCCTTTGATGAGGGAGGGGGACAAGTGGGAGGTGGTCATCCCTTCTCATTTGGCCTACGGCGCCAGGGGTAGCCCGTTTGGAAACATCGGCCCCAACGAGACTCTGGTTTTCACGATCGAACTGGTGGACGTGATGGATCCGGGAGAGAAGAGTCCACCCCTCGTCGCGCCCTGATCAAAGAATCAGCATCGCGTCGCCGAAACTGTAAAATCGGTATTTTTCCCGGATGGCGTTTTCGTAGGCACGGAGAGCCAACTCCGGACCGGCGAAGGCGGCCACCAAAAGAAGCAGCGTGGAGTGGGGGAGGTGAAAGTTGGTGAGCAGGCCTCGCACTCTTTTGAAATCGTAGGGGGGGTAAATAAACGCTTGGGTGGTGCCGGCATGGGGTTGGAGATGGGGAGCGGATTCAAGGACGCGGGCGGAGGTGGTGCCCACGGCGATGACTCGGGTGGCGGCGGCGATTTTTTCCGAAAGACCAGGAGCGATTTCGTACTTTTCCTCATGCATGGGATGATCACGAAAATCGGAGGTTTTGATTGGGCGAAAGGTGCCCAAACCCACGTGGAGGGTGACAAAGGCATGAGGAAGTTTGGCGAGTAGTTCCTGGGTAAAATGAAGGCCGGCGGTCGGGGCGGCGACAGAACCTGCAACTTTGGCATAGGTAGTCTGATAAGTGGTAAAATCGTCTGTTTGAAAGTCGGCTTGGCCCCGGGCTTTGCGGCTTTTGAGGATGTAAGGCGGAAGGGGAGGGCGACCAAAGGAATCGAGGTCAAAATTTTCCACCAAGGAGCGAACCACCAGCTGGCCTCCCGGAATGGTTTTTTCGACCCGCAAGCTTGGGGTGGAAAGTGGGAGGCCTTGGACGGAGTCTGGAAAAAGATCCGTGCCTGGTGCCAGTCGTTTGGCGGGGGTGCCGAGGGCGGTCCACCAACCCGGGCTGGTTTCTTCAAGGAGGAGGAGTTCTGTGCGGTTTTTGGAGCAGATGAGCCGGGCAGGAATGACTTTGGAGTTGTTTAACACCAGGAGATCCCCCGTGGCCAGCAGGCCGGGGAGATCCTGGATGAGGTGATTGGAAAGGCTCTGGGATTCCCGCTGGACCAGGAGAAGGCGTGCCGAGTCCCGTGGCCGGGCCGGTTCGGTGGCGATCTGGTCGTAGGGTAAAGAATAGGCCAAAAGAGATTTAAGGGCGCTGGAATGGCTTCCTATTTGACAGGAGGATTGGCTTGGGTGATTATTCAACAATGCAAACCATCCTCAGTCGCCTTCGCAAACTCAAGGCAAACTCTTTCACCCTCGTCGAGCTGCTAGTGGTCATTAGTATCATCGGCCTTTTGGCGGGAT
>CAZWQT010000054.1:0-9294 GCA_964635945.1 uncultured Akkermansia sp.
TTTTTGACCGGGAAGGAGACGTTGCCGGCGGCGGTGGCAACGCGGCTCCTGGCGGAACGTAAGCCAGAGGGGGGCCTGCTTTCCTTTGAGGATACGATGGTGTTGACGATGACCGCCCAAACAGGGCGGAGAATCGTGGACCGCCTGGCCCAGGCAGCCCGGGCCAACGAGGCCATCCTTCTTCCTCCCCGGACGGGAACCCCGGCCGGCCTCACTCAAGGGGTGGACCCAGCCGTGGCCACGCCGCTGCAGTCGGTCGCCGCCTGGGTGGAAACCGTTTTGGCCGTGGAAGAAGAAAGGGTGCGCCAGGCGGGTTGGAAAAGGACGGATACCGGGGGACGGACGGATCTGGGGCTGGGCCTCTTCCGGTTGGCGACGGAAACGGCCAAGGCCGGATGCACTCTGGCCTCGGCGGCGGGGATGGTGGATGCGCCGGAGGATCACGAGAGGTGGGCGGCTTGGGCGGAGTTGGAGCGGCGGTATGGGCGGCGGTTGCAGGATCGGGGAATGCGCTGTCCACAGCAGGCGGCCCTGGCCCGGGCGCAGGAACCGGTTCTTCCCGAGGGAATCCGGCGGGTCATTTTGGCCGGAGTGGTGGATATCTCGCCCTTGGCAGTGACGGCGTGCGAGTCGCTGGGAAAAAGGGGAATCCAGGTGGAGATCCTGGTCTGGGCACCGGGACTAAAGGAGGCCGAGGCCCGGGAAGCTTTCGACTCCCACGGGCGAACCCGGGCGGGTTTTTGGAAAAAGAAGGAGATTCTGGCGGAGGTGGAGCCCGAACTTCGGCGGGATGGGGAGGATCTGGCCCGGGCCGCCGTGGAACATTTGGCGGGGCTGCTCTCGAAAAAAAATCCGGGCAAATCCACCGTGGTGGCCGACGATGCGGCCTTGGGGCGGGATCTGGCCGGCCGGATTGAGCAGGCGGGAGGCAGGGCGTATTTGGCGGCGGGACGGCCGCTGGAAGAGCAGTCGATCCGGAAACTTCTGCGGGACTTGGCGGAATTTTGCCGCGAGGGCTCGTTCCGCGCCATGGATGTGCTGCTTCACGATCCGGACTTTCTTCGGTGGATTCTGCGGGAAACGAAATCCAGCAACGGCCCGGCCCAGACGTTGGGGCAGTGGGCGGAGTTTGGCTATTTGGCGATGGAGGCGGATCTGGAGTCGGCCCAGCGACTGGCACCGGAGATCGGCACGGAGAAAATCTCACCGATCCTTCGCTGCTTGGCCCAACTGCGCGGCTCTTTGTCCGGGCCGGAGTGGCCGCGGGAGCTGCGGGCGGTGTTGCTTGCGTTGTACGGGGAGAAGGAATTGGAGGAGAACCGGGGAGAAGTGGAGGCTGCGAAATCGATCGACGAGGCTTTGACCGAAGCAGAGGCCGGGATAGGTCGGGAACTGGGGTTGGCAGGCTGGGTGGAGCTGTTGCATGCCCTGGGAGGGGCCTGGACAGAGGAGAAACCAAGGGGCGCGGTGGAAATTGAGGGTTGGCTGGATGCGGCCGGGGAGGATGCGGAGACGCTGATCCTGGCAGGGCTGAATGAGGGGCTCCTGCCGAGGGGCCCGGCGGCGGACGCGATGTTGACCGAGGTGGCCAAGCGCAAGCTGGGGCTGCCGGACCGGGAATTTCTGGAGGCGCGGGACCTTGCCCTGTTGTACGGGATGGAGGCGGGAAGAAAGAAAGGGGGGCTGGTGGTACTGACGGCCCAGAACGGGGAGGCGGGGGAGCCGCTCCGGCCTTCGCGTCTATTGTTCCGGGTTCCGGAAGAGGCGCTGGCCAAGCGGGTGGAGCGGTTGGCGACGGAGGCGGAGCCCAAGGAAACCGGCAATGCCCGTGAGGCGTTCCAGCGCCACAAGCTGCGGATCCCGCTCCCGCCGAAGAACGGCCGAACGGACCTGCTCCATGTGACGGACTTCTCGGCATTTTTGGCCTGTCCGCTGCGGTTTTACCTTTCGCGCCGGTTGGGTTGGCGTCCCGGGGAGGAGCCGGCCGCGGGACTGGATGGCCGGCGATTCGGCACCTGGATGCATGAGGTGCTGGGGGAGTTCGGGGCGGACCCGGCGATCCGGTCGAGTGCCGACCCGGAAAAAATTTACGACTATGTGAAGGCTCGTTGGGAGGGAAAATTCCGCCCTTGGGAGGTGACGGGCTCGTTGCGGTTGAATCTGGATCTGCAACGGGAGGCAGGCCTGGAGAGGCTCAAACGTTTTGCGGAAGTCCAGGCGGAGCTGGCCGGGGAGGGTTGGAGGATTCAATCGACGGAAACGCGGCTGGGGGAGGAGCGGGAACTGCCGGGGCGGGTGAAAAAGGTGCGCTGTTTTTCCGTGGGACTGGAAGGTTTCTGGGTGCAGGGTCGGGCCGACCGGATCGACGAGCATCCGGATTTGGGGCTACGGGTGGTCGATTATAAGACGGGGCGGGAGAAGGAGGCGGCGGCCTACCATTTTGCGGGAGGGCGACGGGCGCTGTTTCAGAGATCGCCGCAGTACGCCCGGCTGAACCGGACGGACAAAAAGGGGAAGATAGGAACGGCCTGCTGGATCAATCTCCAGTTGCCGCTGTATCTGGAGGGCGTGGCAGGGGATGATCGGCCGGCGCAGGCGGGATATTTTTATCTGGGGGAGGAGCTGGCGGAGATCGGCTGGAAGCCTCTGGCTCTGACGGGGGAAGAAAGGGAATCGGCCCGGCAGTGTGCCCGGGAAGCCGCGCGGGAGTACCGGGAGGATGCGGTCCTGGATTGGATCCGTCAGGGGAAGTGGGAGCGGTTGGCGGTGTCGGCCGATTACGACGATTTTGAGGAGATGGGGCTGGGCCGGTTCATTGAAGAAAAGGCGATCGAGGTGGGAGGATGAGTCCTTCGTTAACGTTTGACGTGAAAGTGAAGGTGGCGTCCAGCCACCGCAAGAGAACGATTTCATGCACGTTCACGTGCGGCGTTCACGAATGCCCTCGACTCAGGATCGGGAAATGAGCGTCCGTCTCTCCCACCTGCGGATCACCGCCTCGGCGGGGACGGGCAAGACGTTCCGGCTGACGGATCGAATCGTGGAGCTGCTGTTGCTGGGGGTGGAGCCGCGAAAAATCCTGGCCCTGACCTTCACGCGGAAAGCGGCGGGCGAGTTTTTGCGGAAGCTGCTGGAAAAGCTGGCCGTGGGGGCGGAGAAGAAGGGGGAGGCCGGGAAGTTTTTCGAACGGCGCCGGGACTCCGCCAAGGAGTCGGGACTCGTGGCGTTGGCCAACCATTACACCGCCGAGATGAAGCGGCCGGAGGCGGAGCAGCGGGCGGAGTTCCGGAAGGCCCTGCGGAAGGTGACGGAGGATCTGGACCGTCTGGAGATGGGCACATTGGACAGTTTTCTTTACCGGCTGGTGCGCGGCTTTGCGCCGGAGTTGGGTCTGAACCGGGAAGTGAAGGTGCTCGATGAGGCGGCGGAGGAGAAAGAAGAGGCGGAGGTGTTGGGTGAGCTGGCCGCGGCCTTGGGGGCGGACCTGCGGATCCGGGATCAGTTGCGGCGGGACCTGATCGGCGGGGAAAAGCACACGGCGCCGGCCGATCCCTTGCGGGCGGAGGTGCGGGAGTTGCAGGAGGTGGAGAGGATTTGGCATGAGGCCCCGGGCTCGGTCTGGGGCGGGGAGCGGGAGATTTTCCCCACGGGGATCCCCAAGGAACCCAAACTAACGGAACCGGCGTGGACGGATTTACCGGCGGGGTGGGGAGAGTTTCCGGAAGCGGTGCGGGAGATGGCGGCCGCCGGCCCGGGTACGAAATTAAGCGGCAAGGCCACCAAGCTCCTGGAAAATCTCCATGGATTGGAGGCGGGACGGGCGGAGTTTGTCTTCAACCGAAAGGAAGCCGTGTTGGCCGGGGAGAAGGCAAAGTACGCGGGGTCGGTGGCGCGGGGCTATGTGCGCAGGTTGGTCGAGTGGCGCCTCGGACGGACCCGGCGGCTGGGGGAGTATGCGGCGAGGCTGGCGCGGGTGCGGGAGCGGCGGCGGGAGCAGGCGGGGAGGCTGCGTTTTGCGGATTTGCCAAGGGTCGCGCAGGACGAGGTGGTGCAGGTGCCGGTGCTGGCCTACCGGCTGGATGGTTGGTTCGATCACTGGCTGCTGGATGAGTTTCAGGACACCAGCCGTTCCCAGTGGGCGGCGCTGGCGCCGTTGGTGGAGGAGGTGTGGCAGGACAGCGAGGGGCGGCGGACCCTTTTTTACGTGGGCGACGTGAAACAGGCGATTTACGGCTGGCGGGGCGGGGATGCGGGCCTGTTCACGGAGATCGCCCAGGGGTACGAGGGCCGTCTCAAGGACGAGAAACTTGGGCGCTCCTACCGGTCGGGCGAAAAAGTTTTGCGGGCGGTGGAAAAGGTGTTTGAGCCGGAGGCATTGAGAAGGGCGGGGGTGGACGGTGCGGTTGTGAGGGGATGGGAGCGGGGCTGGACGGGACATGAACCCCATGAATCCAACCGGGGCAAGGGGCATGTGGAAATTTGTCCGGCGGAGGGCGAGGAGATTTGGGGGGCGGTGGCGCGGATGGTGAAAACCTCGGGAGTTTTGGAAAAAGGGGGAACAGTGGGAGTGCTGACCCGCACGAACGATTTGGCCCACGAGGGTGCGGAGTTGCTTTCGCAGGAGGGGTTGCGGGTGACGGTGGAGGGAAAAAAATCGGTGGCGGACGAGGGGCCGCTCGGCCCGGCCTGTTTGTTGGCGGCGCGGTTGGCGGTGAACCCGTCTGATGCCTTGGCCGCCGGGGGACTTGGGGCGGGCATGTTGGCGGGGGCGGTGGCCGGGGGGGCGGAGCGGTTTGCTTTTCGTTCTCTGGCGGATTTTGCCAACGGGGGGGCGGAGGGGATGGTCCGGGGCTGGTTGGGGGGGGTGAGCTTGAGCGGGGACGCTTTTTTGGAGGAGACGGCAGGGGCGCTGGTGCGGGCGGGCCGGGCCTTTGACCGGTCGGGGGGAGGGTCGGTACGGGAGTTCCACCGCTTTCTGGCGGAGTATCAGGATCCGGGCGCGACGTTGCGCGGTGCGGTGCAGCTGATGACGATGCACAAGGCGAAGGGATTGGAATTTGATCTGGCGATCGTGGTTCTGGAGCGGGGCTGGGGCCGGAGTCTCAAGCTGGATGCCGCCAAGGGTCCGCATCTCCGCGGCGGGGAGGGCCCGGATGGACGGTGGGTGATGGAGTTGCCCTCACAGGAAGTGTGCGATGCGGTGCCGGAGTTGGCGGTGGAAATGGAGAAGGTGCGGCAGGAGGCCTCGCTCGCGAATCTCTGCCTGCACTATGTGGCGATGACCCGGGCCAAGCAGGCCCTGGTGGTCATTTTGCCGCCGGTGAAGGAGACCCCGTCCCGTGGGGCGAAAAAAGGAAAGGGGGATTCCGATGGCAAAGCGTGAGGGCGTGGAGATCGACGGGTTGTTCCGGCAGGGGTTGGCGGCCCCGCTGGAATTTGCCGGTCCGGGCTGGGAGCGCGGTCTGACCGGGGGGAGAAAATCCGGCCAGGCGAAGCGGCCGGGACCTGTCCTGAAGGCGGAGATGCCGGGAGTGATGCGGGTGCTACCGTCCGGGTTGGGAAAGCACCGGATGACGGGACGGTCCATCTTCGGCCAAGGGGGAGGGCTGGGGCTGGGGGATGAGGTGCATCGGTTGCTGGAGCGGGTGGAGTGGGGAGGGCTGGATCCGGCCTGGAAGGCGGATGTGTCCGCGGCAGCCTGGAAATTGGGGGAGGAGTTTTGCCGGAGCGAGGCGGGGCGGGAGGTCTTTGGAAAACGGGAAGGGTGCCGGGTCTGGCGGGAAAAGGCGTTGGAGGTGCTGGATGAGGAGAATCGGTTGGTGGCCGCGGCGGTGGATCGGGCGGTGCTGGAGGAAAAGAAGGGAGGGCTCCTGCGTATTTACGACTTCAAGACCGACCAGGTGGAGGAGGACAAGGAGTGGCGTGAGCGGCATGGGCCGCAGCTGAGAAAATATGCCGAGCTCTTGGGCGGGTGGTGGCGGAAAAACGGTGGGGGCGGAGTGCGGGTCTGGATTGCGGCGGTGCGAAGCGGAAAGTTGATCGAGGTGACGGAGCCATAAAAAAACCCGGCCCCGTTGCCGGGACCGGGTTTTTGGGTTGGGAAAGGATTTACTCCTTTTTGTCGCCTTCGGAGCTTTCCTTTTTGTCCTTTTTCTCGTCGTCACCGCAACTACCGCAGCTGCCGGCGAGACCGGAGTTAAGGGAAACCACCGAGGTGATGAGGCCCAACAGGGCGATACGGGTGAATTTATTCATAGGCTCATGGTAACACCCTGGGGGAGGGAAGCAAATCGAGGTGTTATTTTTTTCGGATTAGCTCCAGCCGGCAGGCAAACCCGCCCAAATCCACCGGCTGGGAGGATTCCAGCCGGAGGGATCGCTCGGTGGGGCCGGTTTTCAGGGGATTGATCCAGACCATGCGTCCGCCTGGGCGGAGGGCGGAGGCGGCTGCGGCGTAGAGGTCCCGAAACAGTCCCTGTCGGTCGGGAATCGGAACCCGTTTTCCCAGAGGTGGATTCGTGAGGATCAGGCTGACGGAGGCCGGAGCCCAGCCCCGGATTTTGGGAAAGTCGCGAAAGTCGCCCTGGTGGAAATCGGCCGTGGTGGAGGTCGGGCCGGCGGCGTTCCAGTTGATCCGGGCCGCCTCGATGGCTTCAGGGCTGAGGTCGGTCCCGAGAACCCGGCGCACTCCGCCCAAGCGGGTCCGCTCAATCAGTTCCAGGCCGGATCCGCAAAAGGGATCCCAGACGACCTCATCGGGAAGCGGGCGGGCCCATCGGGCGAGGGCCGCGGCAAGGGGCGGATGGGAAGCCGCCGGAACATCTTTTTGTCGGTAAAGAAAGCGGGGATCCGGGGTAAGGCGGGGGCGGAGCTCCACGGTTTGTCCGACTCGGCCCGGATGAATCTCAACGGCCCAAGGGGCTTCGCGGGAGTCATTCAGCAGCTCGGGCCAGAGCTCGTACGCCTTTTTCACCACGGCATGGACCAGGCCCCGCCGATGGCCTTGGGCCATGAACTCCAGCCGGTAGCGAAGGGGGCCTTCGGTGAAGACGGAGAGAATTCGTTGGCTGAGCGGGGAAGTGAGGGCGTGGGCGATCGCGGAGACCGGATCGTTGTCGGCTTTTTTTGAAACCGTGCCCAGAAGGAAGGAAAGCGTTGAAAAACAGCGCAGGGCATAGAGATCGGCAAGACGGAACGGGCTGCGAACGGAGAGCGAAAGGAGTCCGGCCTCGCGTCCGGTGATCTGGTGGGGGAGAGAAAGGGTGGTCAGCTCCTCGGCAAGGACAGTTTCAAAACCGGGACGGCAGCGGAGCTGGATGGAAATGGATTCGCCGGCGGGGAGAGGGGAGTCCATTCGGATGGTGGTGGGGTGAAGTTGCCGGGCGAGGTTGGCTTTGGCCCGCTGCTCCGTGAACCGGGGCAGCGAGGGATCCTGGCGGACTTGCGCCAAGGTGGCGGCCCCGCCGATTTTCTCCAGGGCCCGGGAGACGTGTTTTTTTTCGCGCTCCGTGGCCGGGGATTGGAGCAGGGAGAGAATCTGTTTTTCTTCCGTCTGGCTGGCTCCGGTTTTGGGAAGGGCGTTGAGGGCGTAGCGGCGGACTTTTTCCTCCGGATCCTGCAGCAGGGTTCGCAACCAGGCGCGGACGGGTTCCTGCAGGGCGGGCGGGGCGGAATCGGCAAAGCCGGCACCGAGGGCCCGGATCAGGGCAACTTGGCGAACCCGGTCCTGGGGGGAGGCTTGGTCAAAGCGGGGGACTTCCTTTTCCCATAACTGGAGCCAAGGAACCGAGCGGAAGTGGCGGTAGAGATCCTTGGCGGGATTCGGTTTCTTGGCGGCCACGGCAGGCGGATGTCCTTAGCGGAAGGCGAGGGTAGGATCAGGGCGGGGATAACGTTTCAACCCAAGGCCCCGTGGAGGAAGTCGAGGCCAATGAGGAGAAAGATGATGGCCAGGATCCAGCCGCCGTGCTTTTTGGCCACCGCCTCGCTGACCTTCCGGGCTTTGGCGGCGGTCTCCGGGTGAACGATGGCCAGGCCCAAGGGAAACAGCGTCGGGAAAAGGGCGAGGGCCAGGAAGGCGGCGAGGGCGGCCATCGCGGCGACCCGGTCTGGGGCGGCATGGAGCGTGTGGCCGGCCGACATCGCCAGCCCGATGGTTTTGACGTGTACCACCGTGAGAAGAAAGCTGAGCCCGATACAGATGGCGAGGGAGGGAAACGGACCGCCGGGGCGGGGCTGCTCGCTCACCGGGAGAAGTTTCATCAGCTTGGCGCCCAGTTTGCTTTCCTTGGGTTGGGCCTCCGGTTTGCGGTAAAGCTGTTTCCAAAGGGTGTGGACGCCGAGGGCAACGAGGGCGCCGCCGAGAATCACCCGTAGCCACCAGGAAAAACCGGAGGGATGGGTGGGGGCGGTGGAGTGGGTGAGGAAATACCCTGCGCCCAAAAGGAGGGCGAGGCCGGCCACCGAGCCGAGAAAGTAACCCAGGGTGTTGGCCCGGGGGTGGGAGCGGTCCGAGGCGAGCAGCAGGCCGATCACGAGAAGTTCCGGGCTGACAAAGATACCGAAGCCCAGCGAGGCGCAGACCGTCAGGGTGTGAAGCATGAATTAGCTTGGCCAAGGGGATGTCGGGCGTCCATCTCCGCGGACCCTAGGTCTGCGGTTGTCCTACCCCTTGGCGGATGATTCAGGTGAAAAGTGGAAGGAGTTTATTCATGACGATTCAGAGAATCTCGAGTCGGTCAGACGGGGGCGGGCGGATTCCGCCGGTGCCGCTCGACGACGGCGGGGGTGGGGGTGAGGGGGAAAGGGTGTTTTTTGATGACGGGCAGGTGAAGGTGACGGAGTCGCTCGTGACGATCGGGCCCCCGTGGAACCGGGCGTTTGCGGTTGCGCAGATCCGGGGCGTGGGCCATGGCCGAAACCGCTCCAACGATTTGTCGAACTCGCTTCTCAAGCTGGTCGGTACCGTCCTGATCCTTGCCGGAGTCCTTTCCATGGCGGCCGGATTCACCGCGGGTTTCTTTGCCGGGGTATTTACGGGAATCGGGGTGATCTGGAGCCGGCCCAAGCCGGATGCGCCGTTTTGCGTGACCCTGGATTTCGGGGATGTCTGGGCAAAGGAGTATCTGAGCACAAAAAACGAAGCCTGGGCTGAAGCCTTGGCAAACGCGGTGGTCGCGGCCATGAGCTTCCGAGGGGAAGAGTCCGGATTTATTCCCGGTCCTGGAAAGACGCGGAATTAATCATGGGATTCTGTTTTGAATACAAGTGCACGAACCCGGCTTGTGGCTATGC
>CAZWQT010000055.1:0-3910 GCA_964635945.1 uncultured Akkermansia sp.
ATCTCGATGAGGAAGGTGACCGCTTCCTTGCCGTCGATCAGGCGGTGGTCGTAGGAGAGGGCCAGATTCATCATGGGCCGGATTTCCACCTGACCCTCGACCGCCACGGGCCTTTGCTGGATGGCGTGCATGCCGAGGATGGCGGCTTGCGGGGGGTTCAAAATCGGGGTGGAGAGTACCGAGCCGTAGATTCCGCCGTTCGAGATGGTAAAGACGCCGCCTTCGAGGTCCGGCAGGGAGAGTTTTCCTTCACGAGCGCGCCGGGCGACGTCGGCCAGGGCTTTCTCCATGCCGGCGAGGTCGAGTTGGTCGCAGTCGCGCAAGACGGGAACCACCAACCCCTTTTCGGTGCCGACAGCCACGCCGATGTCGTAGTAGTGCTGCTCGACGATCTCGTCGCCTTCAATGCGGGCGTTAACGGCAGGGACCGCCTTGAGGGCGTGAACGGCGGCCTGGATAAAAAAGGACATAAAACCGAGCTTCACGCCGTGCTCGGCTTGAAAGACGGGCTGAACCTCGGAACGGAGGGCGATGAGCTTGGAGAGGTCCGCCTCGTTGAAGGTGGTGAGGATGGCGGCGGTGTGCTGGGCGCTGACGAGGCGGTCGGCGATCTTGCGGCGGAGGGGGGACATTTTCCGGCGGGACTCTTTGCCAGGGCGGAAGGTGCGGGGAGCGGCATCGGCCGCAGTCGGAGCTGGGGGAGGTGGGGTGCGATCGTTTACGTTTAGGTTTACGTTTACGGGAGTTTCAGCTTTCGGGCTGGAGCTTGGACGGCTGGGGACAGCCGTCCCTACCGAATCGCCAGCGGCGGGCTTGGCTTTGGGAGCCCCTTTCCCGGGTGAAATATGAGCGACGACCTGCCCGACTTTCACCTCGGTGCCTTCGGCGACGAGGATCTCGAGCGTGCCGGAGGTTTCGGCAAAGACCTCGGAAGTGACCTTGTCGGTTTCGATCTCAAAGAGAGGATCGCCGGAGGCGACGGTCTCGCCGTTCTTCTTTTTCCAACTGCCGATCACACCCGAGGTGATGGACTCGCCGACGGAGGGGACTTTGACAGGAATGAGATTCGAGGTGGCGGTGCTCATGAGTTCTTTCGTTTAGGTTTACGGTTACGTTTACGGGAGGAAACAGCTTTGACGGGTTTGTTTTTCTTTTTGGGAAGATCGGAGAACGGAGATGGCAGATGGGGAGGATTCTTGATTTCGGGTTTTGGAGTTGGGGCGGAGGCCTTGAAGTTAAAGGCGGAGGCGAGGAGTTGATTTTGTTCGAGCAGATGAATGGCGAGGGCGCCGGTGGCGGGCGAAGCGGCGGCGCGGCGACCGGCATAGCGGATCTCCTTTTTGAAAAGGGTGCGGAGTCTGGATTCCAAATGATTCCACGCCCCCATGTTGCGGGGTTCCTCCTGGCACCAGACAATCTCGGCGTTGGGTGAATGTTTTACGACGGCGGCCTGTAGCTGCTTTTCGTGGAGCGGGTAGATCTGCTCCAGCCGGATGATCGCGGTGTCCCGGAGACCCTGTTTTTCGCGGAACTCGGCGAGGTCGTAGTACACCTTGCCGGCGCAGAGGATGATGCGGCGGGCGCCGGCTGCCACGGCGAGATCGGGAAGAATTTCCTGAAATCCGCCACGGGTGCAGTCCTTGACGGGGCTGCTGGCGCGGGAATCGCGGAGCATGCCCTTGGGGGTCATCACGACGAGAGGCTTGATGGTCTTGCGGAGGGACTGGCGGCGAAGAAGGTGGAAGTAGTTGGCAGGGGTGGTGGGATAGGTGACGACCCAGTTGTCCTCAGCGCAGAGCTGGAGGAAGCGTTCGAGACGGGCACTGGAGTGTTCGGGGCCCTGGCCATGGTAGCCGTGGGGAAGAAGAAGGGTGATCCGGGAGGTGACGCCCCATTTGGATTCAGCGGCGGCGATGTACTGGTCGATCTGGGTCTGGGCGCCGTTGGCGAAGTCGCCGAACTGGGCTTCCCAGAGGACGAGCATTTCGGGGCAGTCGAGCGAGTAGCCATAGTCAAATCCAAGGACGGCGGCTTCGGAGAGCGGGCTGTTATAGACGCAAAAGGAGGCCTGATCCTTCGAGAGATTTTTCAGGGGGATGTAGCGGGCGCGGGTGCGAAGGTCGTAGATCGCGGAGTGGCGCTGGCTGAAGGTGCCGCGGCGGCTGTCCTGGCCGGAGAGGCGGATGGGATGGCCTTGGACAAGGAGGGAGGCGAAGGCGAGGTGTTCGGCGCCGGCCCAATCGAGAGCCGCCTTGCCCTCGGCCATGGCCCGGCGGTGGTCGAGCATCTTGCGGATCTTGGTGTTGATCTGGAAGTCGGCGGGGATGGTCGAAATGGCGCGGCCGAGTTTGGCGAGGGTGGGGCCGGGAACCCCGGTGGGGGTTTCCTCCAGCAGGGCGGGGCAGCGAAAGTCGGGCCGGAGTTTGGGCTGAAAGCGGGTGACGGCCTCGCGGGATTCGCGGAGGGCGTCTTCGGAAACAACATCGATCTGCGAGCGGATTTTCTGGATCTGTTCCTCGGTGATGATGCCGGCATCGAGCAGGCGGCGGGCGAGGAGACGGCTGACGGAAGGATGCTGATCGATCTCGGAGTAAAGGGTGGGCTGGGTGAAGTTCGGCTCGTCGCCCTCGTTGTGGCCGTGCTTTCGGTAGCAGACGATGTCGAGAACGATGTCCTCATGGAATTTTTGACGGAACTCCAGGGCCATCTGGATGACGGCGCAGGCGGTGAGGGGGTCGTCCCCGTTGATATGGAAGATGGGAAGACCGAGGGATTTGGCGGGGGCGGTGCAGTAGCGGGTGGAGCGGGAGTCGATCGGGAGGGTGGTGAAGGCGATCTGGTTGTTGACGATGATGTGGATGGTGCCGCCGGTCTTGTACCCCTCGAGCTTGGAGAGATTGAGGGTCTCCGCCACCACGCCCTGGCCGATAAAAGCCCCGTCTCCGTGGATGAGGACGGGGAGAACCTTCTCACGGTGCACAGTGTCATCACGATGGCGCTGGCGGGCACGGGCCTTGCCCTCCACGACGGGGTCGACGGCTTCCAGGTGGCTGGGGTTGGGGGCGAGGGAGATGCGGAGCTTTTTATTTTCCGAGGTGGTGACGGTGTTTTCGTAGCCGAGGTGGTACTTCACGTCCCCGTCCCCGAGGACGGTTTCGGGAACGTAGTTCTCGTGGAATTCGGTGAAGAGTTTGCGCCGGGATTTGCCGAGGGTGTTGACGAGAACGTTGAGGCGGCCGCGGTGGGCCATGCCGATGACGACTTCCTCGACGCCTTGGGCGGGGCAGGCCTCGAGCAGGGAATCGAGGGCGGCGATAAGGGTTTCCCCTCCTTCGAGGGAAAAGCGTTTTTGGCCGACGTAGCGGGTGTGGAGGAAGCGCTCGAGGGATTCGGCGGCGATAATTTTTCCGAGGATGCGGCGCTGCTGTTCCGGGGTGAAGACGGGCTGGTTGCGGTTGCGTTCCATCCGGTCGCGCAGCCAGCGGCGGATGGCGAAGTTCATGATGTGCATGAACTCGACGCCGAGGGTGCCGCAGTAAGTTTCGCGGAGGTAGGCGAGGATATCGCGGAGGGTCCGGGGCCCTCCGCCACCGAGGGTTCCGGAGTCGAAAACGCGGTCGAGGTCGGCCTCGCTGAAGCGGAAGGTGGTCAGGGCGAGATCGGGGTTCTCGTGTGGGGCGATGCCGAGGGGGTCGAGGTGGGCGAGGGTGTGGCCGAGGGCGCGGTAGGCGAAGAGAAGATTGTAAAGGCGGGCCTGGGGAAGAACATCGCCGGCGGGAGCGGCGGCGGCGGAACCGTCGCGGGGTGGAGGGCGGAGTTGGCAACCGAGTTCAAAGCCCTCGAAGAAGCCGCGCCAGACGGGCTCCACCGAGGCTGGATCGGTTTTCCACTGCTCGTAGAGCTCCTCGAG
>CAZWQT010000055.1:4010-9248 GCA_964635945.1 uncultured Akkermansia sp.
CGGTCGGGAAGTTGCGAGGGGCACGAGGCGGATTTCGGCTGTCATGCGGTCTGTGCCCAGGTCACGGCCGAGTTTCTTGAGTTCAGCCGCATGGCGGGAAACGATCTTTCGACGCCGCGACCGGAATATGAATTTCCGGGGCTGAAGCCGGGCGATCGTTGGTGCGTTTGCGCGGCCCGTTGGGAAGAGGCCAGGCAGGCGGGGAAAGCGCCCTCGGTGGTGCTGGAGTCGACGCATGAATCCGCTCTTGAGTATGTGAAACTGGAGCATCTGCGGAAACATGCACTCGATGTGGCGGGTTAGTTTGGGATTAGGATGAGGATTAAGATTAAGGTGATCTTAGATTTTGAGGCTTAGGACTTAACCGCCCTTATTCTTGCCTCGCCAACTTGGCTTAGGCGTCTGAGCAGTGCAGAATTACCGCTTCTATGGCTTACGAATCGATGCGCACTTGGGTGGAGCAGCTGGAGCGGGCTGGAGAGCTTCTCCGGATCCGGGAACCGGCGCGGGCGGAGTTGGAAATCGCAGCGGCGGCGGATCAGGAATCGAAAAGTCCGGGCGGGGGCAAGGCGCTCTTGTTTGAGAAACCAGTGGGTCCGGATGGGAAGGAGTATGGTTTCCCGGTTTTGATCAACGGGTACGGATCAGCCCGGCGGATGGCGATGGCGTTAGGGAGGGACAGTGTCGAGGAAATCGGCGAAGAGGTGGGGGCCTTGGTGAAGGCCAAACCCCCGGCGGGACTGGCCCAGGCGTGGGATCTTTTGAAGCGGGGGTTGGAGTTGCGGCATGCGCGGCCGGTTTCCTCGGGAAGCGGAGCCTGCCAGGAGGTGGTTCACCGGGTGGAGGAAGGGGGGAAAGGCCTGGGCGAGATTCCCGTCCTGAAGACCTGGCCGAAGGATGGAGGCCCTTTCCTCACCTTGCCGCAGGTGATCACCGAGGACCCCGAGACGAAGGAGAGAAACGTGGGCATGTATCGGATGCAGGTGCTAGGTCCGTGGGAGGCGGCGCTGCATTGGCAGTTGCACAAGGTGGGGGCGCGGCATGGAAAGAAATACCGGGAAATGGGAAAACCGATGCCGGTGGCGGTAGCGCTGGGGGGGGATCCGGCGAATGCTTTTGCGGCGACCGCGCCGCTCCCGGATGGGATCGATGAGTACATGTTCGCGGGATTCGTGAGAAAGAAGTCGGTGGCGTTTGTACCGGCGGTGAGCCAGCCGATCCGGGTACCGGCGGATGCGGATTTTGTGATCGAAGGAACGGTCGACCCAGGGGGCGATCCGGTGGACGAGGGTCCGTTCGGCGATCACACCGGCTTCTACACGCCGGTGGACAAGTATCCGCGCTTCCGGATCACGGCGATCACGCACCGAAAGGATGCGGTCTATCCGGCGACGGTGGTGGGCAAGCCGCCGATGGAGGATTTCTGGCTGGGGTCGGCCAGTGTCCGGATCCTGATGCCGGTGCTGAAGATGAATTTTCCCGAACTGGTGGATCTGGCGCTGCCGGCAGAGGGGGTTTTCCACAACCTGGCTTTTGTGAGCCTGAAAAAGCAGTACCCGTACCAGGCCTTCAAGTTGATGCACGGCCTGTGGGGAGCCGGGCAGATGATGTTCACCAAGGTGATCGTGGTGGTGGATGAGCACGTGAACGTGCACGACACGAGCGAGGTGCTTTTTTACCTTGGGGCGAACGTGGATCCGGAGCGTGACACCATCTTTATCAAGAGCCCCTGCGATAGCCTGGACCACGCACCCAGCGCGGCCAACGTGGGGAGCCACATGGGGATCGATGCGACGCGCAAGCTGCCGGGAGAGGGATACCCGCGGGGCTGGCCGGAAGAGTGCCGGACCACGCCCGAAGCGGCCGTGCGGGCGCGGGAGCTGATCTCCCGGGCGAGAGGGGGCAGATGAAGCTGGTGGTAGCGGTCACCGGGGCGAGCGGATCGATCTATGCCCAGCGTCTGTTGGCGGAGTTGGCACAGGTGAAGGAGGTGGAGGAGTGTCATGTGGCCCTGAGTAGTTACGCGAAGCAGGTGGCGGCGACGGAGCTGGGGGCCAAGGGCCTGGCGATTCCCAAGAAAATCAAAGTGCACGGTGACAAGACGATGGAGGTTCCCTTTGTCAGCGGGTCGGCGCCGTTTCAGGCGATGGTGATTGTGCCATGTTCGATGGGGACGCTCGGCCGGATCGCGCACGGGTACAGTGACAGCACGATCACCCGGGCGGCGGACGTGTTTCTCAAGGAGCGGAGGAAACTGATCCTCGTGCCCCGGGAGACGCCGTGGAACCTGGTGCAGGCCCGGAACGTGGTGACGCTGCTCGAGGCGGGGGCCACGGTCATTCCGGCGGTTCCCTCGTTTTACGGAAAACCGAAAACCGTGGAGCAGGTCGCGGACACCGTGGTTGCGCGCATCCTGGATCACCTGGGAATCCGGAATGATTTAGTGAAGAGGTGGAAAACCCCGGTGGCGCAAGACTGAGGCAAAACTTCCCGCTTAAACTTCAACTGAAACTGGGCATCCTTATTCCATGCCTTACGCCCAAGTGGAAACGATTGCCGGGGTCCCGGTGGCGTTTCGCGCGGGAACGGATGCCCCGGGGGTAGCGGCGGGACTTTTCTATGCGGCGGGATCCCGTTGGGAGAGCGAGCGGGAGCATGGGGCGGCCCATTTCGTGGAGCATCTGCTTTTCAAGGGGACGAAGAAGAGGAGCTGCAAAGAGCTGAGCCGGGAAGTGGAGGGGCGCGGGGGGGATTTGAACGCCTACACCAGTGAAGAGGCGATGTGTCTGCATGGGCGGGTGCCGGCGGGACACGGATCCCAGTTGGTCTCCCTTTTGGCGGAGATGGCGCTGGAGTCGGTCTTTCCTGCGGACGAGGTGGAGCGGGAGCGCGGGGTGATCACGGAGGAGATCCGGATGATGGAGGATCAACCGGCGGCCGTGGCGGGCGAAGCCCTGAATTCGATCCTTTGGCCGGGTCAGGGAATCGGGCGCCCGATCGCAGGGACGATGCAGTCGGTGGGGTCGATTCCCCGGAACGGGCTGATGGCTTATTGGAAGCGGCGGGTGCGGGGGTTGCGACCGGTGCTGGTGGTGGCCGGGGGAATTCCGGAAAAGGAGGCGAGGGAGACGGCACGAAAGGCATTGAGGCGGGTGGGGAGGACTGCGTCCCAGGCCCCGGTCCGGGCCAAGCGGGTGAAAACGAGGGAGCTCAGGGTGAAGGCGGTGACCAAACCGGTGCAGCAGGTAAATCTGGCGGTGGGGATGTATGCTTTTGGAAGGATGGATCCCCGGCGGCACGCCCTGCGGATTTACAGTGTGATTTTGGGCGAGGCGATGAGCTCCCGGCTTTTTCAGCGTCTGCGGGAAGAAGAAGGACTGGTGTATTCCGTCTCCAGCGGCGCCCATCTGCAGGCGGATGACGGGGCGTTCTATATCTCGGCGGGATTGGAGCCCGGAAATGTCGGCAAGGCCTTGGGGATCATGGCGGGGGAGATGAGGGAGTTGGCAACCCAGGGTCCGGGAGCGGCGGAGCTGAAGCGGGCCAAGGATTACGCGATGGGTCAGTTTGCCCTTGGGCTGGAAGGGACAACCCAGCAGATGTTCTGGGTGGGCGATGCGCTGATGACCCGCGGCCGGGTGGTGGAGCCGGCGGAGAGTCTGGAAAAATTCAAGGCGGTGGATGCCAAGGCGGTGCAAGCCGTGGCGAAGGAGATTTTCCAGCCCGGCAAGATCTGCGTGGCAGCGGCCGGGCCGGAGCTTCAGACGGAGACGCTGACGGCCGCGGCACGGCCTCTGGGGAAAGCATGAATCCGCTTGAACGGTTGGCGGCAGGGATTCCCAAGGCGGAATTGCATCTCCATCTGGAGGGGACGTTGGAGCCGGAAATGGTCTTTGCCTTGGCGAGGAAGCACGGGGCGAAGCTGAAGTTTGCCGATGCGGAAGCGCTGCGGCAGGCGTACCAGTTCAAGGACCTACAGTCGTTCCTCGACTTGTACTATGAAGGAGCGGGGGTGTTGCGGGATGAGGAGGATTTTCGTTCGCTGACGGCGGCTTATCTCGACAGGGCTCGGCGGGACGGGGTCTGGCATGTGGAGCCCTTTTTCGATCCCCAGACCCACACGGCGCGGGGCGTTTCCGCGCAGACCGTGGTGAACGGAATCGTGGGGGCGCTGCGGGAGTCCGAAAAAAAACACGGGATCACCTGGCGATTGGTTCCCTGTTTTCTCCGGCACCTGAGCGAGGAGGATGCGCTTAAGACCTGGGAGGAATTGAAGCCGTTCCAGAAACTTTTCACCGCGGTGGGTTTGGATTCTTCGGAAAAAGGGAATCCGCCCTCCAAATTTGCGCGGGTGTTTGCAAAAGTTCGCGAGGCTGGGTTGAAGGTGGTGGCCCACGCGGGCGAGGAGGGGCCGCCGGCTTACATTCGTGAGGCGCTGGATCAGCTCCAGGCGGTGCGGATCGACCACGGGGTGCGTTGCGTGGAGGACGGGGATCTGGTGCAAGAGCTGGCGAAAAAGAGAATTCCGCTGACGACCTGTCCGCTCTCCAATGTGCGGTTATGTGTTTACAAGAAACTGGAGGAGCATCCCCTGAAGAAATTGCTGGATGCCGGAGTTAGCGCCACCGCCAACGCGGATGATCCACCTTATTTTGGAGGCTATCTGCTGAAGAACTGGACGGAATGCATCCGGGCTCTTGATCTGCAGGCCAAGCATGTGGTGCAGCTGGCGTTGAACTCCTTTGAGGGAAGCTTCCTTTCCGAACCGGAAAAAAAGAAGTGGATCGGGGAAGTGGAAAAGTTTTCGGCCAAATCGGGAGCCGTCTGACCGTTTCGTTTCCGCAGGCCTTTTTGTTTCCATTCATGTCATGAGCCAACCTAAGCCGGCAGGCCGGGGGGAGATCTTTGCCTGGTGTTGGTACGACTTCTCCAATAGCGCCTTTGTGACGGTGGTGGTGACGGTGGTGGGAGGTGTTTTCTTCACCCAACTGGTGTGCGGCGGGGCGGAGTGGGCAGAGTTCCTTTGGGGCACCGCGCTGTCTGCCTCAGCAGCTGTGGCGATGTTGGCGGGACCGCTTTTGGGAAGATGGGCGGACCGCAAGGCCGCCAAGAAACTGTTACTCATTGGTTTAACCCTAGTCTGTTTGGCAGCGACTTCGGTTCTGGGTTGGCCGGTGTGGGGTGTGGCGGCGGTGACCGGGCTGGTGGTGGTGGCCAACGCCTGCTTCCTGCTGGGGG
>CAZWQT010000056.1:0-8906 GCA_964635945.1 uncultured Akkermansia sp.
TTCATCACCCAAACCCCGTCCCACTTCTCGCCCGGGGAGCTCTTTTGGAAGTAGTCACAACGCTCAATGTAAATCTTGCTGAGCTTGTCTCCCGGGTGGGCCTTGAGGGCCTCGCCAAACGCGGCCTTCGCGCGATCCCACTCCTGCTTCCGATACTTCCCCAGCCCATCCTTGAAGTGGTTGATCACCTCCATGGGGTTCGGAAAGGTGGCGTCGGTGTGGTAGTCGAGACATTCAAAGATCACCACTGGTTCGGTCTTTCCTTTGACAATGACCCGGTCGGCCTCACGCATCCGGTAGGTCCCCTTGAGCTTTTTCACGGTGGCGTCGCTCACCAGCATCTTGGCACCGTACTGCTTGCAGGCCGTTTCCAGCCGTGCGGCCAGATTCACCCCGTCCCCAATCACGGTGTAGTTCATCCGTTTCGGGGAGCCGATGTTGCCGCTGACAATCTCGTCGGTGTTGATCCCTAAACCCATGTCGATCGCCATCATCCCCCGCTGTTTGCGGGCGGCATTGAAGCGGTCGAGCTCTTGGAGCATTCCAATTCCGGCCCGAACGGAGCGATCCGCGTCATCTTCCCGCGGCAACGGCAGGCCAAACACCGCCATGATCGCGTCCCCGATGAACTTATCGAGCATGCCTCCCTCTTTCTGGAGGCAGTCCACCATCAGGGTGAAATATTCGTTGAGCAGGCCCACTGTTCCCTGCGCCCCCAGACTTTCCGTGAGGGTGGTGAAACTGCGTACGTCGGAGAACAACACCGAGGCCTCGCTGATATTCCCACCCAGGGCGTCCTTGCCGGTGGCCATCAGCTGATCGGCGATCGCCGGATCCATGTAGCGGGCCATCGTGCCCTTCATCCGCTTTTCCTCACTAATATCCTCCACCATCAACAGGGAGCCCAGCGGCTTGTCCTTCACGCTGATCAGCGGCAGGACGCTGACGTTGGCGGAGGTCTTCTCCCCGCCCCACTCCATCTCGGCATCCATCACCAGCGCCGGTTCCTTGGATTCGGCCGTTGAGCGGATCTTCTCCTCAATCCAGGCGTTCTTGCCGGTGAAGAACTCGACAGCTTTCTTTTTCAGGATCTCCTTGGCGTTGGTTTTCAGGATCCGGTAGCCCGCCTTGTTGCAGGTCTGGATCACCCCTTCCTCGTTCAGGGTGACCACGGCGTTCGACATGCTTTCCAGCATCGATTCCGCGTAGTTCTTCATGTTCTGCACGTCGTCGAAAAGCTTCGCGTTCTCCAGGGCCACCGAGACCTGGGCGGTAAATGCCTTCAGCTTGGCCTCGTCCTCGTGGGTGAAAGCCCCCCCCCGCTTGTTCAACACCTGGGTGGCGCCGATGACCTTCCCCGCTTTGTTGATCACCGGGGTGCAAAGGATGGAACGGGTGAAAAAGCCGGTTTTTTTGTCAAAGCCCGGATTAAAGCGGAGATCGGCGTAGGCGTGCTGGATATTGACCGTCTGCCCGGTGGTGAATACGGCGCCGGCGATGCCTAAATGGTTGGGAAAACGGATCTGGGTTGCTCCCAGTCCTTCCCCCACCTCGGTGTACAGTTCATTGGTCTTTTCGTCGTTAATGAAAAGGGTCGACCTCTCGGCATGCAGCAACCGGGTGATGGTGCTGATAATCTTCGCCAGCAGGCTGCCCAACTTGATCTCCCCGGAGATCTCCGAAACCACACTGAGAAACTCCGCTTCCTGGGCCTTTTCTTTCTCTGCCAACTCCATCAGCAGACTTCTCTGCAGGGAAACGGACGCCTGCGTGGCCATGGCCTCCAGCAGTTTAAGGTCCTTGGAGGTGAAATGAGCCTCCTTGGTGCCCTTGCGGTTTAGCACCTCCACCACCCCGATGATCTCCCCGCGCACGGTCCGGATCGGGGCACAGGCAATGGATTTCGTCCGGTATCCGGTCTGCTCGTCCACGGTCTTATTAAAGGAGGGATCCCGATACACGTCTTTCACCACCACACCCTTGCCGCCTTGAAACACTTTTCCCGCAATGCCGGTGTTGTTGAGGATCCGGATCTCCCGCTTCAGACCGCCGACGGTCACCCGGCTGTACAGCTCCTGGGTGGATGGGTCATTCACAAAAAGGGTGCCACGATCCGCCCCCGTGGCCTCGGTGACCAGCGCCACCAGGGTTTCCAGTTGCTCACTCAGGGTCTGCCCGTCGGCGACTTTGCGGGCGACTTCCAGCAGGATTTTGGCTTCGGCGAGGGAAAGGCCGTCCACTGGGCTCTTACTTTTGGGCACGTTTTGCCTCCAGCTCGGCGCGGATATTCTGGATGGTTTTCTCCAGCTCCGCCGTCTCATCGCGATGGGTCCGCTTCTGCATCTGTTCCGCTTCCGCGTGCCGGGCCCGCTCCACCTCGAGCTGATCCCGCACTGCCTGCACGGAGGCTTTCGACTGCCTAGCCTCCTCGGCCGCCTGGGCCAGCACCTTCTGGACGGCTTCCTCTCCCGCGGCCTTCCGTCGCTCCAGTTCGATCCGCATCTCGGAAATGGTACCTTTGAGGTCTCGAATCTCGTTGTGGGCTTCCGCCACCGCTTGGGCCACCTCGGAAGCGGTGCCGGCTTTCTGTTTCTCGAGCGCCTCTCGCAGGGCCGCCACCGTCTCCTTGAGATTCCGGATCTCCAGCTCCTTTTCCATCTCTTGGGAAAGTCTGGATTCCGGAGTGGCAAAGGTCAGGGGCATCGCAAAATCCTAAATCCCGGCGGAGGGAAAAACAAGCGGACCGGCCGATTACCAGATAAACGACTTCTCTTGGGCGATGATCTTGCCGTCCCGGACAATGGAGATACGCCAGGAGTTCACCACACCACCCCGCAGATAGTCATCCCCGACTACTTGGAGGACGGTTTTTTCATAGCCGCTGAAATTCTTAAACTCCTCAGTTTTGGTCATGACCCGTTCGCGGGTGTTCGCCTGCCGGTAATCCAACCGAACGGTGAAATCCGCGGGAGATCCGTCGTTCTGCCAGTTGATCACAAAAATATTCCCCTGCCGACCCTCCCGATCTTTTTTGAGGATGGCTCCGTGATCCCAGTATTTCTTTTCAAAATCCAGCATGGGATTACCCGTTCGCTTGAACTGAGGATCGTTGCGGTAGGTGTAAATCTTGTTCAGGCTGACCGAATCATCCAAAGCCACCGGCAGGTCACGGGTCATTCCGTCCGGGGGACGACTCGCCGCCGAGCTCGGCTCTTCCACCTTGGTCGTGGGCTCCACTTGGGCCGGTCGGAAGTCTGGAACCTCCTTGTTGTCCTCTTCAGCCTCAACCCAGAAGACAAACATGGCCAAGTAAGCCAAGGATAAGATTTTACGCATTTAATCGTATTTAATCCCGCCTTCCCCCCAGCGTCAAGATTGGCAATCCGCATGGGACATTCCTGAATTTGTGGCCGGCGGATCCTCCGCTAGTCTTCGCCTCCCATGGCGAGCTCAGGATCCATCC
Source organism: uncultured Akkermansia sp. (assembly GCA_964635945.1). GTDB lineage: Bacteria > Verrucomicrobiota > Verrucomicrobiia > Methylacidiphilales > Verrucolacustridaceae > Verrucolacustris. The sequence continues at coordinate 3,464 of CAZWQT010000056.1, forward strand.
GTATCGAAGGCGCCCGCCAAAACAATCTTCATAACCTCACCTTCGATCTTCCTCTGGGCATGTTCCATGTCCTGACCGGGCCCTCCGGATCAGGAAAATCCTCCCTCGCCTTTGACACCCTCTACGCCGAAGGCCAGCGCCGCTACGCCGAAACCTTCAGCCCATACACCCGCCAGTTCCTCGAGCGGATGGACCGACCCCGCGTCGACCGGATCGACGGCATCCCACCGGCCATCGCCCTCGGCCAGTCCAATCCCGTGCGCTCTTCCCGCAGTACCGTCGGCACGGTCACGGAAATTGCCGACTACCTCAAACTCCTCCTGCCCCGTCTCGCGCAGCTTTCCTGCCCCGACTGCGGCGAGACGATCCGCCCATGGACCCCCCATTCCATTCTGCAGGATCTCGGTAAAAAGTTTCCCGGAAAGGAGCTTTGGCTTCTCTTCCGCGTTCCTTTCCCCAAAAAAACCCCGGCGGACGAGGCGGCCGCCTTCATCGCCCGGCAGGGGTTCCGCCGCGTTCTGCTGGACGGAAGCGCCGTCCGCCTCGACGAGGCCGAGGGGTTGGCCAAGTTGGCCCACGCCCTCCGCCACTGCCGGGAGGAAAAACTTCTTTTACCGGTCATCCAGGACCGGATCGCCTTGTCGCCGGACCGCCGTGCCCGGTTTTCCGAAGCCCTCACTTCCTGCCTTCGCTTTGGCCAAGGCACCGCCGCGGTGGCTTTGACGGAAAAACCGGGGGATTTCCACCTCTACTCCAGCCGGTACTACTGCGCCCGGGACCAGCGGGAGTTCCACGAGCCAACCCCTGCCCTCTTTTCCTTCAACCACCCCGTGGGGGCCTGCCCCCTCTGCCGCGGGTTTGGCCGGGTCGTCGAGATCGATGACCAACTGGCCCTGCCGGATCGCTCTCTTTCCATCGCCGGCGGGGTGGTGAAACCTTGGCAGACTCAAAGCTTTGAGGAGTGCCAGCGGGACCTGGAAAAGGCCTGCCGCCGCCACCGCATCCCCCTCGACACCCCTTTTTCCCAACTCACCGCCGAACAGAAAAAGTTTGTTTTGGAAGGCGAAGGCGGCGCGACCCGCGAACTCCACGAGCTCTGGGACTCCGGTGACTGGTACGGCGTCCGTGGATTTTTCCGGTGGCTGGAAACCAAGACCTACAAAATGCACGTCCGCATCCTCCTGGCCCGCTACCGGACCTATCGCCCCTGCCCCGATTGCGGCGGCCGGCGCTACCAACCCCAAACCGCCTCCTGGCGTTTAAGCGGAAAAACCCTTCCCGAGATCAACGCCCTACCCCTGGGTGAACTCGCCGAATTCTTCGCAAAAATCAAAACCCGGGACGAATCCGCCCAGACTCCGCTGGAAAACATCCGGAAACGTCTTCGCTTTCTCCTCGGGGTGGGCCTGGGCTACCTGACACTCGACCGCGCCACCCGCACCCTCTCCGGCGGCGAGCTCCAGCGGGTTAACCTGACCGGTTGCCTGGGCACCGGCCTGACCGGAACCCTCTTCGTCCTCGACGAACCCAGCATCGGACTCCACCCCCGCGACACCAACCGCCTCCTCGGACTCCTCCGCGAACTTCGCCAATCCGGCAACACCGTTCTCGTGGTTGAACACGATGAGTCCGTCATCCGCGCGGCGGAAAATATTCTCGAGCTCGGCCCCGGCTCCGGCGCGGAGGGTGGCCGCCTCCTCTATGCCGGCCCGCCCGCCGGCCTTCCTGACGTCAAGGAGTCCCCCACGGGAGCTTACCTCTCCGGCCGGAAATCCGTTCCCCTTCCGGAAAATCGACGCCCTTGCCCCGGCAAGAACCACCCTTGGCTCAAAATCCGTGGGGCCACCCGCCACAACCTTAGAAACCTGGATTTTTCCTTCCCGCTTCGCCGCTTGGTGGCGGTCTCCGGCGTGAGCGGTTCGGGCAAAAGCACCCTCGTCCACGAAATCGTCCACCAAGCCCTGCTCCAGCATCTGGGCCGCCCCGTGGAGGAACCGCCCCAGCTGAAATCCATCGAGGGCCTCGAGGAGATCTCCGATGTCGTCCTGGTCGACCAGTCCCCACTCAGCCAGACCCCCCGCTCCACCCCCCTCCTTTATCTCGACATCTACGACGCCGTCCGCGAGCTCTTTGCCTCCACTGAAGAGGCCCAGAGCGCCGGCCTCGCTGCCTCTGCCTTCTCCTTTAATGCCGGGGGTGGCCGCTGTGAGCGCTGCGGGGGCATGGGCTACGAGAAGGTTACCATGCAGTTCCTCTCGGATGTCTTCGTCACCTGCCCCTCCTGCGAGGGCCGCCGCTTCCAACCCCACGTTCTCACCGCTGCCTACCGCGGAAAAACCATCGACCAACTCCTGGACATGACGGCCGCCGAAGCTCTCGCCTATTACTCCTCGGCCGAGGATCTCACGCCCCGAGCCCGCGAATGTCACCAAAAGATCTGCGCCTCCCTCCAGCTTCTCACCGAGGTCGGTCTCGGTTACCTCCGCTGCGGCCAGCCCCTCAGCCAGCTCTCCGGCGGCGAAGCCCAACGCCTCAAACTGATTGCTCACCTCACCCAAGCCACCCCGTCCCGGGAAAAAACCCCCCGCGGGGGTCGAAGAAAAAAAACCCGCACCGGCGCCCCGCTCCTCATTCTCGACGAACCCACCACCGGCCTCCACTTGGACGATGTCCGTGTTCTGGTGGCTCTCCTTCACCGTTTGGTCGACCAAGGAAACTCTCTCCTCGTCATCGAACACCACCTCGATGTCGTCAAAAATGCCGATTGGGTCCTCGACCTCGGCCCTGAAGCCGGCCAGGAGGGCGGCCAACTCGTCGCCGCCGGCACCCCGGAAGAAATCTCGACCTGCCGAAAATCCCATACCGCCTCTTTTCTCGCTCCGTTACTTCATTCCTCACGCCCCTTCCGCCTTCATGAAATACCTGCCGAATCCAAAAAGGCCGATCCCGCCTCTGCCGAAATCACCGTCCGAGGCGCCCGCCACCACAATTTAAAAAATCTCAACGTCTCCATTCCCCACCATAAAATGGTCGTGGTCACCGGACTTTCCGGCTCCGGCAAGTCCACCCTGGCCTTCGATCTGCTCTTCTCCGAGGGCCAGCGCCGGTACCTGGACTGCCTCAACACCTACGCCCGGCAGTTCGTCGAGCAGATGGAGAAGCCTGACGTCGATGCCATCACCGGCCTTCCTCCCTCCGTCGCCATCGAACAGCGCACCACCCGGGGCGGCCGGAAATCCACCGTCGCCACCGTCACGGAGCTTTATCAGTTCCTGCGCCTGCTCTATGCCAAGCTGGGCGTCCAACACGATCCCGACACCGGCGAACCCGCCATCCGGCAGACTTCCGCCGATATCGTCAAACGGATCCGCACCCAGCTCCGCTCTGCAAAAAATCTCAGCCTCCTCGCCCCGCTCATCCGAGGACGCAAAGGGTTCCACACCGAAGTCGCCCGCTGGGCCCAGAAAAAAGGGTTCTCCCTGCTCCGGGTCGATGGTCAATGGATCGAGCCGTCCAAATTCCAGCCGCTCGACCGCTACCGGGAACACCAGATCGAGGTCCTCGTGGCCCAGGTTCACTCCCGGCAAAAAGATCTGCCCGCCCTCGTCTCCCAAACCCTCGCCCTGGGCAAAGGCACCCTCTACGCCATCGACCATCGCGGAAAATCCACCATCCATAGCCACCATCTTTTCTGTCCGGGAACCAACCGCTCGTTCGATGAACTGGACCCGCGGCTGTTTTCGTTCAACAGCCCCCACGGCTGGTGCCCGGAATGTCAGGGGTACGGCACGGTTTTCGCCGAGCCACCCAAGTCGGAGGCCGAGGACGAGGCGGAAAAGGAGCAGGAACTGGAACTGGCCCGTGAGGAGATGGAGGACGACCAGCTTCTTCCCTGCCCTGCCTGTCGTGGGGCCCGCCTGAATCCCGTCTCCCGGGCCGTTCGCTTTGCCGGCCAACCGGTGCCGGAAATTAACGCCATGTCCGTCCGGGATTTTGGAACCTTTTTCTCCAAGCTCCGCTTCTCCGGCCGGGAGGCTGCCATCGTTCGCGATATCCGGCCTGAAATCGAGCAACGCCTCCACTTCCTCCGGCATGTGGGCCTGGAGTACCTGAATCTCGACCGCTCGGCCCCCACCCTCTCCGGCGGGGAATCCCAGCGCATCCGCCTCGCCGCCCAACTGGGATCCAATCTGCAGGGGGTCCTCTACGTCCTCGATGAGCCCACCATCGGTCTCCATCCGCGGGATAACGAAAAACTTCTGGGGATTCTGAAAAACCTCCGCGACCGCGGCAACTCCCTGGTCGTCGTCGAACACGACGAAGACACCATGCGGGCCGCCGACCATATTCTCGACCTCGGCCCGGGTGCCGGCGTCCACGGGGGCGAGATCGTGGCCCAAGGTACCTGGAAACAGATCGGGAAAAACGACGCCTCCGCGACCGCCCGCCTGATCGGTTCCCCTATCCGTCACCCCAGCCGGGGTCAACGTCGCCCGGTCAAACCGTCGGATCCTTGGCTCAAGATCAAAGGCGCCTGCATCCGGACAATTCAAAATCTAAATCTCGAGCTCCCTCTGCACCGGCTGGTCGCCTTCTCCGGGGTCAGCGGTTCCGGCAAGAGCACCCTGCTCCACGAAATCCTTCTTCCCGCCGCGGCTAAAAAGAAGAAAAAGGAAGGCCTCTGGAAATCCGTGTCCGGGGTGGACTCGATTGACCGGGTCGTCGAGGTCGATCAGTCCCCGATTGGCAAAACCCCGCGCTCCACCGTGGCCACTTATCTGGGGCTCATGGACGAACTTCGCTCGCTTTATGCAGCCTTGCCCGAGGCCAAACAGGCCGGCTTTACCGCCTCCCATTTCTCCCACAACGCCGGACCGGGCCGCTGCCCGGCCTGCGACGGCGCCGGCACCGTTCGGATCCAGATGAACTTCCTCCCCCCGGCCGATGTGCGTTGCGAGGAGTGCAACGGTCATCGCTGGAAGCAGGAGATCCTCTCGATCCGTTACCGCGACAAGTCCATCCACGAGGCTCTCCACCTCTCCGCCGAGCAGGCGGCCGACTTTTTTTCGGCCCAACCCCGCCTGGCCACCCCCTGCCGACTTTTGAGCGAGACGGGCCTCGGTTACCTGCAACTCGGGCAAACCAGCCCGACTCTTTCCGGCGGCGAGGCCCAACGTCTCAAATTGGTGACGGAGCTAGCGGCCGCCCAAATCTCCGCGGATCAGGCCCAGGCCAAGGGTCGGGCCCGCCGACCGGCCCACCATCTCTTTCTTTTGGAGGAGCCGACCGTGGGCCTGCATTTGGCTGACGTCCGCCGCCTGATCGATTTGCTCCATCGGCTGGTCGACAACGGCCACACCGTGGTGGTGATCGAGCACCACCTTGATGTCCTCGCGGAAGCGGATTACCTGGTCGATCTCGGCCCGGAGAGCGGCGAAGCCGG
>CAZWQT010000057.1:0-8883 GCA_964635945.1 uncultured Akkermansia sp.
GCCAGACTTCCTCCTGGCGAGCCGCCCCAACGAAACTCAAAAGCAAATCACCGAGGGATGAAAATTCTGGCCGTGAGAGATCGCAACCCTCCAGACACTTTCCACGGAAGGCCCAAGGTTTCGCGATGCCACTCCTCTCCAATGTGGCCTACCCTGGGGTGATGACAGACCGCGATTGCAACAGCCCGGTGCCGACGGAGGAGTTTTTTGATCGGTATGCGGCAGGAATTCCGAATTGGCAGATCGACCGACCGCAGCCGGAGGTGGTGAAACTTCTCGATGCCGGAAAATTTGAAAGCCCGGTTTTGGATCTCGGGTGCGGGGCTGGTGACAACGCCATCGAACTGGCCCGACGTGGCTACCGGGTGTTGGGGATCGACCCGGTTCCGGAAGCCCTGCGCCGGGCGCGGGAAAAAGTCGCCCAAGCAGGCTTGGAAAGACCTCCGGAATTCATGGAAGGCGACGCGTTCCATCTGGAGGAGAGCGGGATTGAGGTGGAGACGGTGTTGGATTCCGCTGTCTTCCATATTTTTTCCGATGAGGATCAGAAACGGTATGTGCGGGGGGTGGAGGCTGTGCTGCCGGCGGGAGGGAGGCTGCACCTTTTATCCTTCAGTGAGATGGAGATCCGGGAACCAGGGCCCCGAAGGCTGACCTTGGAGCAGATCCGCCAGCCTTTTGGACCTGGCTGGGAAATGGAGGAGGCGATTCGATGCCGCTACGCCGACCTTTCCCGCCCGGATGGTGCGCATGCCTGGAGGGTGACTTTCCGAAAGAGCTGATTCCCAAGGGTTCGGGAATGTGAAAAAGGTTGGGATGGCTTCTTGACGCTGACCCCTAATTTCTCAAGTATGTTTCTTCCACTGCAGACCTGTCCAAGACCCATATGACCCACGACAATTCCCAGACCGTTATCGGTAAAAGCGTCACCATCAAGGGTGAAATTCATGGAACCGAACCCCTGATCATCGAGGGAACGGTGGAAGGGCGGGTGCAGATCGAGACCTCCGTGATGATCCGGGACAGCGGGTTGGTCAAAGCGGATCTGGATGCCGCCAATCTCAATATCGCAGGGGGCGTGGTCGGCAACATCGCGGTGAAGGAAAAGGTTGAAATCGTCAATGGAGGTTACGTGGTGGGTGATATCCGGGCTCCCCGGGTCGTGATCAACGACGGGGCCAGCGTGAAGGGGCACATTGAAATGGAAGTGGATCCGGAAAAAGCTTCTTCGCGCCGTCACCAAAACGGACATGCCAGCCCGACAGCTCCGGCGGCCGGTGGTTCCGATGATCAGAAAAAGCCGGGATCGTTGGGCGGGTTGTTGGGTCGGAAGCCTTAGGCCTTTTCTTTCAAAAAAAAGCGCAGCCTCAGCTGCCGGGAAGTTCCTTTTCCAGACGTTCCGCGAGCCACTGCTTCATCATCGACTGGTAGTTGAGATATCTTCGGGCCGCGATCCGCTTCAGGCGACTCAGCATGCGCGGATCCATCCGCAGGGTGATGGTGGTGGAGTCCTGGCCTTCGCTGCGGGAAAGGGAACCGGCCATCAGGCTGGCGTCCAGCTGGTGATCTTTCCAATAGGCCGCCTCCTCCTTGGGGTTGGGAAAGAAAGGAACCTCCTCCCATTTTTTGATCACCCCAGGAACGCTCACAAAGCCTCCTTGGCCTTGCGTTCGTAGAAAAAGGATTCGGCCTCCGTGGTGGGGCGGGAGGCGATGGGGCGCATTTTGCGCCCGTCTGAGCTGTAGAGGGAAAAGACCGCCCGGCCGGAAAGGCATTTTCCCAGGCAGAGAAATCGAGAGTGTTCCGCCAGGGGTCCGCCTCCGGGGAGAATGCGGAGGCAGAACGGATCCTCAAAACTCTCCTGCACCTCGGTGGGAGGAATTTCCGGCGTGGAGTAGAGAGACCAGTCAAATTCCATGGCGGTAAGGCGACATTGTCTTCAATTGATGTTGCGAGTGCGGGAGGGCGGGTCAAGATGCCGTCTCATGGGCCGGGTACTTTCCCTGAAGGAACTTGCGGATTGGCGGCAAACTGAAAAAGCCGCCGGCCGGCGCGTGGTGGCAACCAACGGCTGTTTTGATCTCCTGCATGTCGGTCACGTCCGTTTCCTGCAGGAGGCCCGGGGTTTGGGGGACTCCCTGGTGGTTGGCCTGAATGGGGATGCCAGCGTCCATACCTTGAAGGGCGCCGGTCGGCCCGTGAATCCGGAGGCGGACCGGGCGGAGGTGCTGGCGGCCCTGGGCTGCGTGGACGTGGTGGTGGTCTTTCCGGAAACAAGAGCGACCCATTTTCTCGGGATTGCGCAGCCGGACGTGTATGTGAAGGGCGGGGACTATCGGCCCGAGGATCTGGATGCGGATGAGCAGGCGGCGGTGAAAAAGGCGGGGGGGCAGATCCGGGTACTCAAACTCACGCCGGGAAAATCGACGACCGCGGTCCTGGCCAAAGCGAAATCGTGAGACCCTTGCGGCTGGGGGTGCTGGGCTCCGGCCGAGGAAGCAATTTTGTGGCCTTGGCGGATGCCATCGCCGAAGGCCGGATCCCCGCGGAAATTGTCCTGGTGGCAAGTGACTTGGCCGACGCAAAGATCCTTGGTCACGCCCGGGAACGACAGCTTCCGGTCTATGCATGCCGGCGGGGCGTTTTTCGGACCAAGCTCGAGCCGGAGATCGAGAAGGAGCTGGCCGCAGCCTTGACGGCGGCGGGGGTGCAGCTGTTGCTGCTGGCCGGCTACATGCGGGTTTTGAAGGAACCGTTGTTGCATGCTTTTACCGGGAGAATTCTCAATATTCACCCCTCGCTTTTGCCGTCGTTTCCCGGACTGAAAGCGTGGGAACAGGCGTTGCAGGCCCGGGTAACGCAGACCGGCTGCACGGTGCATTGGGTCAACGAGACGGTGGACGGCGGGGAGGTGATCCGGCAGGCCAAAGTCACCGTGTACCCGGGCGATACGGCGGAGTCCCTCCACGGTCGAATCCAGGAGGCGGAACACCGGTTATTCCCGGAAGTGGTTCGGGATCTGGTAATCGGAAAAATTCCGTGGCCGCAAGACCCGAGAATCAAATAGTGGAAGTTGGAAGGATTAGGTGGGAGGAGCGCCGGGTCTTTTGAATTCTAAAAAGCCTTCCACCTCATCCTCTCGCATCCCACCAAATTAGCTGCCGGCCCTGGACTCGAACCAGGAACAGCCAGATCCAAAGTCTGGAGTGCTACCATTGCACCAGCCGGCAATGATTTCAGTTTAAGCATTTCGGCACTGAATTCGAGGATGTTTTGGGTGTTCAGCGGGAGGCGGGAGAACCCTGAACATTCAGCCCTGATATTTTATGCCCCCTTCCACATCCCGGTTTCTGCTTGGCGGGCCACCGTTTTTTGGAGGAGGCAACTATAAAGCCAAAACGGGCAGGCCGGCGGCCTGGCGGATGGGAGTGAGAGCTTCCGTGCCGAGGCGGATGGCGTCCTCGGGAGTGGAGGCACGGACAGTCAGGTGGCCCATCTTTCTTCCCGGACGAGCCTGGGTTTTGCCGTACAGATGGAGAACCCCCCCGGGGAGGGCGAGGACGGGGGACCAGTCGGGCTCCCCCTTGGTCCAAAGGTCACCCAGGAGATTGAACATGGCTGCCGGGCAAAGCGGGGTGACCAGGCCGAAAGGGAGACCGCAGACGGCGCGGATCTGTTGTTCAAACTGGCTGGTGTGGCAGGCCTCCACGGTGAGATGGCCGGAGTTGTGGACCCGCGGGGCGAGCTCATTGACGAGAATGTTCCCTTCCGGGAGTTCGAACATCTCGACTCCGAGCAGGCCTACAAGCTGGAGTTTTTCGGCGATCTGGCGCGCGAGGGCGAGGGCCTCATTGGCCACGGCATCGGAAAGTCGCGCGGGAAAGACGGTGCGTTCCAGGATGCCGGCCTGATGGCGGTTTTCCATGGGGGGGAAGGCCAGGGTGCGGCCCTGGGCGTTGCGTGCGACCAAGACCGAAAGTTCCCGGACGAAGGGGACATGTTCCTCGAGAATCGCCCGGGGCACATTGGCCTGGGCCCAGGACTTTTGGGCATCCGACCCGGGATCCAGGCCAAGCTGACCTTTGCCATCGTAGCCGAAAGCGGAGGATTTTAGGCGGCTTTTGCCCGGGAATTTTTTCAGGGCGGTGGCGAGTTCGATGGCGGATCCCACCAGTTCGAACTTTGGGCAGGGAAACCCGGAGGACTGGAGGAACTGCTTTTCGCGTTCCCGATGCTGGCAGATGTGAAGGACGGAGGGGTCGGGGAAGACCGGACGGATCGAGGCAATCTGGCGGAGGGATTCCGCGGGAATGTTCTCAAACTCATAGGTCACGACGTCGCTCGCCTCGGCCAAACGGCGCAGGGCCTTGGAGTCGTCGAACGGGGCGGTGAGGGTGAGGTCGGAGACGGGGCCGGCGGGGCAGGCGAGTTCGGGGTCGAGCACGGCGATGCGGTAGCCCATCCGGCGGGCGGTGAGGGCGAGCATCCGGCCGAGCTGGCCGCCCCCGACGATTCCGATGGTTTTTCCGGGCGGGATCATCGGGTTTCTCTGAGTAGGGCTACGGCGAACCGGGCCGCGGCCAGGGCGCCCCGGCGGCCGATGGAAAAGGTGGCAACGGGAATTCCCGCCGGCATCTGGGCAATGGAAAGGAGGGCGTCGAGGCCGCGGAGGGCTTTTCCAGGAATCGGCACGCCCAGCACGGGCAGGGATGTGAGCGAGGCGGTCATGCCCGGCAGATGGGCGGCGCCACCGGCCCCGGCGATGATCAGGCGCAGGCTGCGCCGGCGGGCGGAGCGGGCATAGGAAAAGAGGCGGAGAGGAGTACGGTGGGCGCTGACCACGCGGGTTTCCACCGGGATACCGTGGCGGCGGAGGTAGAGTTGGGCGGGGCGGAGGTGGGGCCAGTCGGAACGGCTGCCCATGATGATGCCGACGAGGGGGTGGGGAGACTTCAAGCGGTCAAGATGAAGCGAATTTCTTTCGGTGAGAAGTCTTTAGGCACAGGCCAGACGGTGGATAGAATTGGCCGATGAGGCTGTGGGAACGGTTTTCCGGGGCGGGGTTTGCCTGGTTGATTGCGGGGACCCTGTGGCTGTGGACCTTTTGGGCCTGTGCCGGCGAATGGCAAAACACGGAAGCCTACTCGTACGGCTTTTTCGTTCCCTTGTTGGCGGGCTATTTTTTCTGGAGGCGCTGGCCGGAATTGAAGCCCATCGAGCTGGCCGATGCCGAAGCCCAACGGGCCTGGTGGGTTTTGGGCTGTGGGGTTTTGCTGGTGGCTCCCCTCGAGCTGCTTCGCCAAACCCCGCTCTACTGGCGGCCGATCCTCTGGGCGATGGGAATCTTGGCGGTAACGGCGACAGTGGCAGCCGCGTTTCTGACGGGTGGTCGGACAGGGATGCGAGGGATTCTTTTTCCCGCCTGTTTTCCCCTGATCGGAATTCCGTGGCCGGGTCAGGTGGAGATTGGGACCACGGTGGCGTTGCAGGGGTGGGTGGCCGTGGCCACAGGTGAAATTCTGAACTGGGTGGGGGTCGCGGCGGTGGTCGAAGGGAAGACCATTCGTGTCGCGAACTGCGTGCTCGGCGTGGAGGAGGCCTGCAGCGGGCTGCAAAGTCTGCAGTCGTCGATCATGGTGGCGTTGGCCGGGGGTGAGGTGTTCCGTCGGGGGGTGGGGCCCAGGTTAAAGTTGCTGATGTGGGCGGTGGGGGTGGCGTTGGCAGGAAACCTCGTCCGCGCGGTGGTGCTCGGGTTGATTGGGGCCCGATCGGGGCCGGAACGGGTGGAGCACTGGCATAATCTTTTGGGCATGGGAATCCTGCTCGCGGTGGTGCTGGTCGTTTGGAGAGCGGCTAGCCGCGGGCATGGAGCCGAGGCCGCAGAACTGAGCGTTGGGAAAAAAATTCCCAAACCCGCACAAGGTCGACGGGTCGGGGCGTTGACCCTGGCTTGGTTGTTGGTGTCCGGAGGACTGGTGCACGCATGGTATGCGCGGCCGCAATCGGCGGGACGTGAGCCCCTTCTGGATCTGGGGCCGGGAGTGGTGAAGGAGCAGGTTCCCCCGGAAGTGGCCGGGGTGTTGCGACCCACGGAGGGCAGTTATCTCCGGGGGGAGGGGACCGCGGGATACCATTTCTGGTGGGCCGCTTCGCGCGGCAATGCCAACCAACTTTACCACCGGCCCGATGCCTGCATGCCGGGGGCGGGGTGGCGGCAGTCGGGCCCCACCCGGGAGATGGTCTTGGATCTGCGGGGGAGAGAGACCGTGTGGACGGCCTTTCCTTATGAGCGGCCCGGGCAGGAGGCCGTGCTGCTTTGGGCGGTGTGGCTGGACGGGGAACCTCTGCGGCTGGGTGCATACGACCAAAACCGGCAGGTTTATCTTCAAAGGGAACTCCTCGCAGAGTTTGTGAAGCGGGGAAAAAGAATTTTCTCGTTTGAGGTCGCTGCCTGCCTGCTTCCGGGGCGGGACGTGGACCGGGGCGAGGCGGAACGTCAGCTGAGGGAAATGTTTCTTTGGCGGGATGGCGTCCGGTAACAATCCCTTTTAGGCTGATTTCCTTGAAGCCCTCCGTCCGGCAGCGGAAGAGCGGCCCCGGGTTGTTGTCCCGGGTGAACTACTTTTTGTTGATGAGTCTCACGGATTTTTTCCTGCTCTCGGTGGTTTTCGCCGCTTTCCATATTTATCGACGGGGAGGGTTGCCGAGCTTTTGGCCGGTGGAGGCCTTTCTTATCACCTTCCTCTTTTGTTGGGGGGCGATCTTCATCGCGGGAGGATACAGCAATCGCACGGACAAGCTTTCGCTGGAATATTCCACGGTTCACCTGACGGCCTTTCTGGTGGCCTTGCCGATTCTGCTGAGTTTTGTGTACGTCTTCACGGCTTACACGGAAACTTATAAGCCCTCCCGGGGGGTGGTGATTCCCGGCGTCATCAGCCTGGCCTTGGTCTCGCTCGCGGTGCGGCGGTCGGTTGAGCAGCGGATGAACCGGCGCCGCCAAGGCCGGTATTTCGCCATCCTCGGAAATCCGGGTGATTTGCGGTCCCTTTGGCATGAACTGCTTGAGAGGTCGGGGGAGAAACCCCTGAAGTACCGTTTGTATGACGCCGTCGGGTCTGGTTCCGGGCCCATCGCCGGGGAGAGATCCCCACGATTCCAGCCTTGGGATCCTCAACTGATTGAAACTGGTTCGGATGATTTGGAAGGAGTGGTCATGGCCGGGCATGCCGGAACGTTGCCAGCCGGGCTCCGCAAAAGTCTGGCCCAAGCCCATCTCGATGGGTTGCGGGTGTACACGGCGGAAGCTTTTGCCGAGGCGGTGTTCCGCAAGGTTCTTTTACGGGAAGTCGATGACGAGTGGGTGCTGGACCGGGAACTTGCCCTGGCCCAAAGCGCCAGTTATGCGCGGGTGAAGCAGGCACTCGACCGCGCCATCGCCCTGGGGTTGCTTTTGATTTTTCTGCCGGTGATGCTCGGGACGGCGTTGGCCATTCTGATCCTCGACGGGCGTCCGATCCTCTATCGGCAAAACCGTTACGGACAAAAGGGCATGGTCTTTTCGCTTTTTAAGTTCCGCACCATGAAACGGAGGACGGAGGAGGGGTCGATCTACACGGCGGAACGGGATGAGCGGATCACCCCGTTGGGCCGGATTTTGCGTCCAACCCGGCTGGACGAATTGCCGCAGCTTTGGAACGTGTTGGTGGGAGACATGAGTTTGATCGGACCGCGGGCAGAATGGGTTCGTTGCGTGGAGAAATACGAGGAGGAGATTCCTTATTACCATTTACGGCATGAAGTGCCGCCGGGGTTGACGGGATGGGCCCAGGTCAATTTTCCCTATGGTGCCAGTGTGGAGGACACCCGGGAGAAACTCCGCTACGACCTCTACTACATCCGGAACCACTCCTTCCTGCTGGATTTCCAGATTGTCCTCAAGACGGTTTATGTGGTGCTGGCGAAAGCCGGCGGAAAATAAACACGGCGCCCGAAAACCAGATTAAGAAAGAGAAAGCTTAGCGGATGAGGGATAGAAGGTAGGAGGAGCCTCTAGCGGAGGGATTCGAGGACTAGTTTTGGGGTGAGGATTTCGGGAAGGAGGCGGGGAGGTGAGCCGTCAGGCCGAAGAATCACGTAAGTGGGCACGCCTTCGCGGCCGTACTTTTGCAGGGCAGCCGTGATGGCGGGGTCGCGTCGGGTCCAGTCGGCCACGAGGAAGGCAATATTCTTTTCGCGGAACGCGGCCTGAATTTCCGGACGTGACAGCACGACCCTTTCATTGACCTGGCAGGTGAGGCACCAGGCAGCGGTGAAGTCGATAAACACGGTCCGGCCGGCGGCGAGTTGGCGGGTCACTTCCTCCTCCGACCAGGCAAGGCGATCGGGGTGGCGGGAGGCCAGTTCGGTGGTGGCGGTCTTCAAGGCGGTGGCAGGGATGACGGCGGCCAGAAGAACCAGCGCAAGACCGCCCCAGCGGAGTTCGGCTTTGGGCGGAAAGGTACGTTGACTCCGCCCGTAAATGAAAAGTCCGGCGGCGAGATTCACACCTCCGATCAAAAACATCCAAATGGCGGCGGATCCGGAGATGCGGAAGAGGACCCAGCCAAGCCAGCCGACGGCCAACAGCATGGGTACCGCCAGGAAATTTTTGAACGTGTTCATCCAGGCGCCGGGTTTGGGCAGGAAAGAAAGAAGAGCCGGAAAAAAGGAGAGAAGCAGGATGGGAAGGGCGAAGCCGAGAGCGAGAGCGGTGAAGACGGCGAGGGTGCCGAAGGTGGGCAGGGCAAAGGCAGCCGCGAGGGCGACCCCCATGAAGGGGGCGGTGCAAGGGGAAGCCACGGCCACGGCCAGCAAGCCCGAGGCGAAGGAGCCGGCCCAGCC
>CAZWQT010000058.1:0-8684 GCA_964635945.1 uncultured Akkermansia sp.
AACGAGTTCAAGGACATCTACCGGCTGGGCGTGGTGGTGATCCCGACGAACCGGGTCTGCGTGCGCAAGGACCAGGATGATCTAATCTTCAAGACGCGCCGGGAGAAACTTAATGCGCTGATTGAAGAGATCAAAAAACGGAATGCGGCAGGGCAGCCGATGCTGGTGGGGACGGCCTCGGTGGAGTCATCCGAGATCATCAGCCGGATGCTTCGGCGGGAAAACATCCCGCATAACGTGCTCAATGCGAAGTATCACCAGCAGGAGGCGGAGATTGTGGCGCGGGCGGGGGAACGAGGGGCAGTGACGATTGCCACCAACATGGCGGGCCGGGGCACGGACATTAAGTTATCGCCGGGTGTGGCGGATCTGGGGGGGCTGCACGTGGTGGGCACGGAGAGGCACGAGTCGCGCCGGATCGACCGGCAGTTGCGCGGCCGCTGCGCGCGGCAGGGGGATCCGGGATCGAGCCAGTTTTATATCTCCTTTGAAGATGACCTGATGCGGAACTTCGGGGACTCGCGCCGGATCGCCGGCCTGATGACCAAGCTGGGCATGGAGGACAACGAGGGCCTGCAGCATCCGTGGCTGAACCGGTCAGTGGAGACGGCGCAAAAGCGGGTGGAGCAGCGCAACTACCAGATCCGCAAGCACACCCTGCAGTACGACGACGTGATGAACCAGCAGCGGACGGTGATCTACAGCTGGCGCACGGATATTTTGACGACGGAAGATCCGCGGAAGGAGGTGTTTGAAA
Organism: uncultured Akkermansia sp.; assembly: GCA_964635945.1. Classification (GTDB taxonomy): domain Bacteria; phylum Verrucomicrobiota; class Verrucomicrobiia; order Methylacidiphilales; family Verrucolacustridaceae; genus Verrucolacustris. The sequence goes on from CAZWQT010000058.1 coordinate 758, forward strand.
CAGTGGACGAACGGATCGGGGCCGAGGTGGAGACGCGGGCGGGCACGGATCCGGTGGATCTGGACGGGCTGATTCATTGGGCCAACACCGCGATGCCGCTGGGGTTGCGCAAGGAGGAGCTGCAGGACGCCGGGGGGAAAGACGCGTGGAAGGAGCTCCTGAAGAAACGAGTGCGGGAGGCGTATGACCTGAAGGTGAAGTTTGAGAATCCGGAGGCAGTGAAGGCCCTGGAGAGGTATGTGCTGTTGGGGGCGATCGACCGGCTCTGGCAGGAGCACCTCTATGCGATGGACGGGCTGCGAACCTCGATCAATCTGCGGGCGTACGGCCAAAAAGATCCGCTCATCGAGTACAAGCGGGAGGCTTACGGGATGTTTGAGGAGCTGATGGAGCGGATCAAGAGTGAGGTGGTGTTGAACCTGTTCCGCTCGGCCTCGAGCCTTTCGGCGTTTGAGCATTTTCTGGCGGCTCTGCCGCAGCGGGCGGGGCGGGGGGAACTGCCGGTGCAGGCGCAGGCCCAACCGACGGAGGGTTCGATGAGCATGGGCGGCGGGGGAGCCTCATCGACCGTGGTGGACGAAGCCCTGGCCCCGATGAAGCGGCAGGGGCCCAAGCTGGGGCGCAACGATCCCTGCCCCTTGGACCCGAACAAAAAATTTAAAAACTGTTGTGGGGCCAGCGGGAGCAAGGTCTGTTTCAAAGTGGCGGCGTAATTGGTCGCCATGAAGATGCAGGGAAGTTTGGTGGCGGTTGGACAGGTGGAGTCGCTAAGTTAATCTTTAATCATGAAGGCGCCGACAGCGGGAGGTTTGTGGGCGGGCATGATGCCACTGGCCGCGGCATCGGGGATCGCCTTGGTGGCCGGGTTCGGCTTGGGAAGAGTGACCGCTCCGTCGGCCGCACCGGATTCTCCGGCCATTGCTTCTCCCAAGTCCGCCAAGGAAGAAGAGGCAGAACCGCAGTGGCAAACGCAGGAGGCTGCAGCCAAAAGCGCTTCGGCGGAAGATGTGGCCCGGGCGGCGGCCACGGGGAGCCCGCGGCAGCGGGAACGGGCGTTGGAGGATGTTCTCTCCAAAGCCAGTCTAGAGGAGGTCAAAAAAGCCCTGGCTTGGGCGGAGTCCCTACCCGAGGGGCCGATGAAGAAAGCGGCCCTGGAAAAAATTCTCAAGCGTTGGGGGCAGCTGGACGGACCGGGAGCCACGGCTTACGCCGCGCAAGTCTACAGCGAAACCGGTAACGCCAATCTATTGCGGGAAGCATTGGCCGGTTGGGGAGAGAAAGATCCGCAGGGGGCCATAAACCAGCTCGGAACCCTCGGGCTGAGCGATGGCCTCAAAGGGGATATCCGCCGGGATTTGTTGGAGCAGTGGGCGGATCTCAATCCTGCCGCCGCCGCCGCCTATGCCGTGCAGAACCGCACTCCGGACAGTTGGCGGGGATTGGTGGGCACGGTAGCGGATGAGTGGTCCAAGCGGGATCCGATGGCGGCGGCCAATTGGGCGGCCTCCCTGGACTCGGGCCGGGATAAACGTGGTGCGATTTATTCCGCTATCTCCAACTGGGCGGATGCGGATCCCAACGGGGCGGCGGCTTATGTGTCTTCCCAACCGCCGGGCGAAAGCCGGGACATGATGGCGGGAACGCTCGCCCGGCAAATCGGGCAGGACGATCCGGCCTCAGGGTTAAAGTGGGCCGCGATGGTGGCTGACCCGGCCACCCAAGAGCGGGCGGCGGCCGGAGCCTTGATTGATCTTTACCGAAAAGACGAAACCCAAGCCCGGCAGATTTTACAAAGTTCGGGTCTTTCGGCGCAGATTCAGCAAGCGACTTTGAGCCGGATGACGAATCGCGGTCCGTGGTGGAGATAATTCAGTTTAAGTTTTAAGTCAGTTTTGAGTTCGCGATTGGGAGGGTGCGGAAACGGTTCAGGGTTGGAGGGCAGGATCGAGGGAGGAGCGGGCGACGCGACCGATTTTAATGGATCCCAAGGTGGGATCTTCGCTGCCGGGAACAAGGGGTAGGCTGCCGACATGGCCGTCGGCGAAGGCAAAAAGCGCCTGCTTTCCAAAGCGGGCGTGGACGGTCCGCTCCCTTTCGTTGATCAGATAGAACTCCTCCAGCGTGGGCGGGGGATAGCCAGGTTTGCGCTGGGCCGAGGTGCCAAACACGGCGATCTGGGAGGGTTTGGAGATCTGGATTTGCCGCCAAGGCTCGGTGCGGATTCCAGAACGACGTTGCCAAGGATCGGGGCCGAGGATCTCGTTATAACCATAGCCAAAGTTGCGGGAGTTTTTGTATTTGGGGACAACCCGCCCCTCATGCACCAGGCCCGGGCAGGGCCCGCCTTGGACAAAGGATCCGAGGTAAGGGCCGAGGGGACCGCCTTCGCCGTCGATCTCACGCTGCCCTTCGCCCCGGCCCACGCTGGGCCACGACTCCAGCCCGAACCACCAACGAATCCCGTTTTTCTCCTGGCCGCGGATATCTTCCCGGTATTTGGGAAACTCCCCGTTGTTTTCCACCGCGTAGAGCTTGGTCGCAAGAATCAGGACCTTGAGGTTGGAGGCGCTACGGGCTCGGTCTCCGGCCGCAACCCCGGCCCGATAGGCCCCGAGGCCCAAGGTTGCTAGAACCGCCACGACGACCAGGACGGCCAGTGACTCAATCAGGCTAAAGGCCGGGGAACGATTCACGGGCCTTGGATACGCAACCGGAGAAAAACTTTCCCGGTGTCTACGCGGACTCTGGCGGTCACGGTGGCCATGGGTCCGGAGGCGTCTGGAATCACGGTGTGGGTCACGTGGGGAGGGCCCGAGTGCCAGGTGACGAGGTCGGTGCTGGCTTCCACGGTGTAGCCGATGCCGTCATAGCCGGCATCAGTCCCGGGAGGAATGTAGGCCCATTCGTCGTGGGGACGGCGGTAGGAAAGTGTCAGAAACGTCTCGCCGTTGTTTTGCAAAGTGCCGGACTGGATCGCTCCGTGGGAGTCTGGCTTATGGGGATGTTTTTGCAGGGCGTATTCCAGCAGGTGATCCAGGCCATCGCCGTCAGCGTCGGCCTCGAGATCAGTGATGGCGTAAGCCGTGCACCACGCGGCCAAGCCCGGGGAGGGGTGAGTGCTGGTGAGGACGTAGGCGTCGTGGTCTCCATCTGCGAGAGTGCGATCGGAAGCGCCCACCGGGGCCGAGATGAAAGCTCCGTCCTCTCCGGCGATCTGATAGGTGAAGTAGGAAGTCCAACTCCCGTCCGCCGCCGCCGCAAAGCTGCCGGAGGCAAAGCCGTTCACAAACATGCCGAAGCTGTACTGGTAAAAATGGGCGAAGAGCCCCTGTCCATTCCAGGCGGCGGCTTGGCTGGAGAAAGAAATCGTCTGGCCATCCTCATCATTCGCCTGGGTCACGAGCATGAGACCTCCGGTGGCCTGGATTACGGCCGTGAGGAGTTGGGCCCCCGTTTGCACGCTACCGTCGTGGCGAAGCTCGTATTGAGCCACCTGGCCGGAGGCGAAGAGGATCAGGAGGTGATTGGTCTGGGGGCCGTTTCCCAGAAGAAGGGCGGCGGCGACGGCCCTGGACTGAGCCCCGTGGAGAATGGAGAGGAAGATGAAGGCCAGAAGGAGCAGAGCTCTTCCGGGTCCCACCTTTCCCACTTGGGGCTTTGGCACGGCTTCCTTTCCGGCGATAGCCAGAAAAGACCGCACGGGATGCGGGGATCCGGACTCTCGCCCTTCATTTTTGCGATGAGGGTTGGCCCCTTTCTTGCGAGAGGGGAGCGATGAGCCTGGGCGGGCAGATATTCGGACTCCGGGTTGCGATCCTCCTCCCCGCCTTCACCCTTCCGTCCCGCCGAAACGGGACTTCCGGATTGGCCGCTTTCGCATGGGGATTTGTCACCCGATACCGCAGCGCAACTGTGGCCGGTTCACACGGCCTTCCCTGGATCCGCCAAGGGAAAGAACTGGCTTGAGCCTGAACGCCCAAGGTTCGGTGGTCAATCGAGGCCTTGGATTATGATCAAGACGAAGTCAGCACAAAATTCAGGTTCTAAGACCCCGCCGGCTTTAAAACTTCCGGCTTAAACTTCCACCCAAAACGGGCATGCTGACTTGATGGCTGGCAAATCGTACAACGTGGCCGTCGTCGGGGTAACCGGGGCGGTGGGACAGGAAATTCTGCGCGTACTGGAGCGCCGGAAATTTCCCGTGGGGGAACTGATCCCCTTGGCCAGCGAGCGTTCGGCCGGCACGGAGACGGTTTTTGCCGGAAAGAAGCACAAGGTCCGGAAGTTGGAGGCCGCCGCTTTTGATGGGGTGAACTACGCTTTTTTCAGCGCCGGGGCCAGCCGTTCGCGGGAATTTGCCCCGGCCGCCCTGAAAGCCGGGGCGGTGGTCATCGACAACTCCTCCGCCTTCCGGATGAATCCGGAGGTTCCGTTGGTGGTTCCGGAAGTGAACAGCGAGGTTTTGCAAAAGCGGCCCAAGTTGATCGCCAACCCAAACTGTTCGGCGGCCATCCTGGCGGTGGCCCTGGCGCCTCTGCATCGGGCGGCCGGCTTGGAAAGTGTGGTGGTGGCGACGTATCAATCGGCGAGCGGCGCGGGAGCCAAGGCCATGGCGGAGTTGGAAACCCAGGTGAAGGATCATGCGGCCGGAAGGGAGCCCAAGGCGGAGGTTTTTCCGCACGTGCTGGCCTTCAATCTTTTCTCCCACAACAGTCCCGTGGCCTCGAACGGCTACAACGAGGAAGAGAACAAGATGGTGGAAGAGACCCGGAAGATTTTCGGCTTACCGCACCTCAGGATGGTGCCGACCTGTGTCCGGGTGCCGGTGCCCCGTGCGCATTCCGAAGCGGTCGTGGCCCGCTTTGCCCAACCGCTTTCCGTCAAGGAGGCCAAGGCTCTTTTGGCCAAAGCCGAGGGGGTCCGGGTGGTGGATGAGCCGGAAAAGAATCTGTTCCCCATGCCCAAGCACGCTTCCGGGGAATTGGAGGTGTTGGTGGGCCGGATTCGGGAAGTTCCCGGGGATCCAAACTCCCTGGCCTTTTTTGTAAGCGGGGATCAGCTGCTCAAGGGGGCGGCTTGGAATGCGGTACAAATCGCGGAACGGTTGATCAGCTTAAAAGCCTAAACCCAAAACTCCTCGTTTAGGATTAGGTTTACGTTTACGAGGGGTTGGCGCGACGTTTCATAATCGTAAACGTGAATCCCCACGCTCTAGCAGATATCCAAAATCGCCGGAGGCGCTAACCAGGATAGCAGGATAGGCGGGGCAGGTTTGAGGCGAAAACCGGACGCCTCCGCGAGGCCTCCCTACCTGACGTGAGATTAGCGCGCGCCGCCCATGCCGGGAATCGTGCTGCCGCCTTCCCAGGAGGCAGGCTTGTTCCAAGGCAAGGTGTTCACGCTGTGTTCGTCCTTGGGGGTGCCGTCCGGATTGGTGCCGCTACCGCTGGAGGCACAGGAGGCCAAGGCGAGAAGAAGAGGAGGAAGAAGGAGAAGGGGGAGCGATTTCCTGATCATGCAGAATCAATACACCACCTGATCGCCCACTTCAATCGCGGTAGCCGGGGTTCCGGGGAGGACGTCGGCCACGGAGGTCTGGGCATCCACGGTGACAGTCTTGATCCTGCCGACCATTTTCTCCCCGCGGTAGATCACCATGGTCAGGCCTTCCACCAGCTGGTCGTTCTTGCCGAGATCAAGAATCACGAAGTTCCAGGTGGGGTTGACGGCCAGAATCCGCCCGGAGAGGGACATCGACTTGGTGCCGCCCGGTTTGATCATCTCAATCTGATCCCGGAGTTTTTTCAGCTCAGCCTCGATTTTGTCCTTGGCGGCAGAGAGCATCTTTTGCTCCCCTTCGGCGACTTTGGCTTTTTCCGAAAGGTCGTTGATTTGCTGATAGAGTTCGCTGGGTTTGCGCCCCTTGAGTTCGTCGTTGTAGGCCTGCAGCTGCTCCGCGGTGACCTTGAGTTTGGAGTTGGTGGATTCGAGGTCGGACTTCGTCGACTCCAGGTCCTTGGAAAGTTTGTCGGCTTGAAGGCTGAGTTCCTGGTTTTTGGCTTTCTGCTCGGTCAGGGTCTCTTCGGTGGTCTTTAAGGTCCCTTTGGTGCTCGTCAGGTCGTCATTCGTGGAGTTCCACTTTTCGCCCGTCTGGCTGATGGTGGCGGCGGGTTGGGAGGTATCGGTCATGAAATCGCCGGTGTATTGGAGGCCCAGGGCGGGGAACTTTCCTCCGCGGAGGGATTCCTCCGCAGCCCGCAGCTGGTTGGCGAACTGGGTTTTGGTGCTGCTAACCATAAAAGCCAGCACGGCTGTCGCCATTGAGAGGGCGACCGAGCCCCCCAAACTGATTTTTCCAGCAATCGTCATAAATTGGCCTGGAGCGGAGTTTCTCCCCTCCATCCCGATTCCCAAGGGCTTTTGAATTTTTTATTCGGGACTTATTGGCGGGACTGCGAATTCATGTGAGTTTCTTCCGCCGGTAATTCTCAAGGGACTCCGAAACCTCCCGCCCAGCGACGCGTAGTTCATCCAGCAGCCATTCCGGGCTAAATCCATAGGCTCCAAATGACTCTACCGCAGTGATTTCTGCGTGATCCGCGCTCACCACCCCGATCTCCCCTTTGCCGGCGTGGACCTGGACGATTTTCTCGATGATGCTGTCCGCCGTTTGATCCATCGGGGCGTACAGCACCGCCAGGGAGTCCTTGGGGGTCTCTTCCTTCCCGCCTTTCCGGCCGTCAAAGACCAGGGTGACGCGCCAGCGGCCGGAGTCGTGAAGCTCGGAGAGTTGCCGAATCAGTTCCCGGCGCGCGGTGGCGGGTTGGCGCAGATGCAGGGCACGGAGATCGGGCCAGGAGTGGATGACACTGTGGCCGTCCACCAGTAGATAGCGGGGCGCGGCATCCGGTACGGGCCGCGCGGCGGGGCTCATCCCGCGGACTTGGGGGCAGCGCCCGTCTTTTTGGTTTCTTTCTTCCTCTTCCAATAGCGAAGGCGGCGCCGCTTCTTGATCGACTTGTTGTACTGCTTGCCCATGTGCTTGAAGAGTGAGGGAACCGGCGAGGATGGTCAAGGTTCAGCTTTGATGAGGATTAGGATTAAAGAGGAAGGAAAAACCGCTGGGTTGATTTCGAAAGGGGAATGCACAGGATGGAGCGATGCGTTGGGCGATTCTATTGATTGTGGGGGCCGCCTTGTTTCGCTGTGTGCGGCCTTGGGTGGGGGGGCCGGAGAACTTTGCCCCACTCGCCGCTTTGGCCCTTTGCGGCGCCTTTTACTTCCGGAAACCGTGGAACTGGGCCGGTCCATTGCTCGCCCTGCTGGTTTCCGATGCGGTTTTGAATTTCCATTATGGGCATACCCTTGTCACCGTGAATACCCTCGCGGCGGCCGGATCCTATCTCCTCATCGCGGAGCTTGGGCGGTTCGTTGCCTCGCGGCCTTCCTGGGGAGCCTGGCTGGGCGGGGCCGTCGCCTCCTCGCTGATTTTCTATCTCGTGACGAACTCGGTTTCATGGGGAACCAACGTGGGTTACGACAAAAGCCTCGCCGGCTGGTGGCAAGCGCTGACAGTGGGGCTGCCCGGGTTTCCTCCCACCTGGACCTTCCTCCGCGCTTCCGTGATTTCCGACCTCCTGTTCACGGCAATGTTTGTGGTGGGGATCGAGTGGTCGGCCCGGCGGTATCCGGGCAAGGTCCGGCCCGTTCTCTCTGTCGCCCCCGTCCGCTAGGTGCCTGGGTCGCTTCGCATCGCTGTCATTGCGGATACCCACGACCGACTCGTTCCATCCTTGCTCGAAGCCATCCGGGAAGCGGATGAAATCTGGCACCTTGGCGATGTTTGCGAGAAGGGGACCTTAAAAACCATTCAGGATTTGGGTCCCAAAGTCTTTGTGGTTCGCGGAAATCAGGACAACCAGCCCGA
>CAZWQT010000059.1:0-8671 GCA_964635945.1 uncultured Akkermansia sp.
CTTATCCAACCGGCCGAGACTTCTCAACCCGCTTTTCAAGGGGGCGAGGCAGCAAGAAGTAGGAAAGGCTGTCCACCAGGGCGTGGGCGCTGGCTTCGAGAATGTTGGTGGAGACCCCCACAGTGCCCCATTCGCGCTGGCCGTCGGTGGATTCCACGAGAACGCGGATCCGGGCGGCGGTGCCGCCACGGGAGTTCACGATCCGGACTTTGTAGTCGATCAGCTTCATCTTTTTGAGGGATGGAAAGGAAGGCAGCAACGCTTTCCGGAGCGCGGCATCGAGGGCGTTGACCGGACCGTCCCCGGAGGCGGAGGTTTTGCGCGCTTTTTTCCCGACCCGGACGGTGACGGTGGCTTTGCTGGTTTCCCGGGCCTTCAGCCGGGCCCGGGCCACCTCGACCTTGTAGGAGTCCAGCTGGAAAGGGGTAGGAAGTTTTTCCAGGGAACGGCGGACGAGCAGTTCGAACGAGGCATCCGCAGCTTCAAACTCGTAGCCTTCCTTCTCCAGTTTTTTGATGTGGGCGAGGATCTCGCGGGTAGAGGAGGCCTTTTCGTCGAGGGTGATGCCCAACTCCCGGGCCTTCATCATGACGTTGGCGCCTCCGGAGAGTTCTCCGACGAGGATTCTTTGGTGATTTCCGACCTCGCCAGGCTCGATGTGCTCGAAGCTGGCCGCCAGCTTGTTGACGGCGTTGACGTGCATGCCTCCTTTGTGGGCGAAAGCGGTCCGTCCCACGAACGGGGCCCGAGGGTCATGCGGGAGGTTGGCGAGTTGGTCCACGAAGCCGGAAAGTTCAGAAAGCTTTTTGAGGTTTCCGGGAGGCAGGATTTTTTGGCCGAGCTTCAGCTCGAGGAGCGGGAGGACGGTGGTCAGGTTGCAGTTTCCGGTCCGCTCTCCGTACCCGTTGAAGGTCCCCTGAACCTGGAGGGCTCCTTCTTCAACGGCGGCGATGGCATTGGCCACGCCTAGGCCGCAGTCGTTGTGGGTGTGGATACCCACTCGGGATTGGGGGAAGTGGGCACGGACTTCCCGGACGGCGGCGGTGACCTGTGAAGAAAGGCGGCCTCCGTTGGTGTCGCAGAGGACGAGATAGCTGGCGCCGGCCTCGGCGGCGGCTTCCAAGGTGCGCAGGGCGTAAGCGGAATCGGCGGCATGGCCGTCAAAAAAGTGTTCGGCGTCGTAAATCACCTCGCGGCCCTCTTGTTTTAGGAACGCCACAGTGTCCCGGATCATGGCGAGATTTTCCTCTGGGGTGGTGCGGAGGACTTTCTCCACGTGGAGGAGCCAGCTTTTCCCGAAGATGGTGACAACGGGGGTTTCGGCATCCAACAGCAGTTTGATCTGGGGATCCGAGGAAGCGGGCGTGCCGGCGCGGCGGGTGGAGCCGAAGGCGGCCAGCTTGCAGGAGCCCCATTTCAGTTTCCTGGCTTCGGGAAAAAATTCTCGATCTTTGTCGTTGGAGCCGGGCCAACCACCCTCCACGTAGTGAAGCCCATAGGCGGCCAGCTTTTCTGCCAAGCGGAGCTTGTCGGACAAGGAAAAATGGACGCCCTCCCCTTGGGCGCCGTCGCGCAAGGTGGTGTCGTAGATCGTCAACTGGTCCTTGGCCATCAGTCTATGATAGTATGGTTGTTGGGAACGTGGAAGGAGGGGCTTGGGGGTTTAGCCCTTAGTTATGAAGGGAAGCCACAGGACACAACCTTCGCTTCATGACGAACGACTAAAAAACAAAGGACTATCGGCGGTCGGTTGCCATCAAAACGTCACCGAAGAAGTTCCGAAAGAGACTAGTAAAAACAGGGGAGCAGTGTAAGTTTAGGAAAGGAGATTTTTACGGAAAATCAGCCCAAAAAGTCATTGATAATTAGGGTTTTAGGAGCCTTTTTCGGGCTTTCTACCGTCTTCATTTTTTTTATTTTTTCGGCCATTGAGCCCGCCTCAAAGATATCGGGCAAAGAAAACCAACAGAGCGAGACGGGAAAGGGGGGTAGCCTTGACGAGGGGGCGGTAGCTTCAAAGGAGGTGGAAGGCGAAAAGGGGCAGGGGGCAGGAGGAGTTGCCACGGGAAATTCGGAGCAGGCTGAACAAAAGGCAAGGGGAGGGAAGAGCGCCCTCACCAAGAGCCAAACCGTAGCCGCTTCGCGAGTGATACCTCCTTATGCCAGCGGGTTCTACCGACCGACCTCAACGGCTCCGAAACAATCGACCGAGCCTTTTCAAATCGACCCCAAAAAATCTATTGCGGAGATTCTGGGAAGTGCAGATCTCAGCGATCCCGCAGTCCGAGCAGTTGTGTCCGCTTATATGGCCGACCGGGAAGAAGCCCGCTACCAGGCGGTAGTGGCCCAAGCGAAGCTCATGGGCATCCCTCTGCGCATCGATGGCCCGGGTCATAACGTCAGCATCCTTTACGACATTCGGCCGGAAGGTCCGCTCTATCGCAAAACGCTCAACACGAATGCGGCCATTTCCACCGGCGCCAATCTCCTCAATCAAAATCCTTACGGTCTTAATGGACAAGGCATGACGGTCGGCGTGTGGGATGCCGCCCGCGCCCGCACCAACCACGTCGAGTTGGCCGGCAAGGTCACCGTGGGGGACTCGACGACAGCGAACGACGACCACTCGACCCACGTGGCTGGCACGATTGCAGCAAAAGGCGTGGATCCCAAGGCCAAAGGCATGGGCACCAACACTCTTATCCGGACCTACGACTGGAACAGCGACTACTCCGAGATGACCGCGATCGGGGCGGCGACCGCGACCCAAGGAGCCACCAAGATCCCTCTTTCCAATCATTCCTACGGTTACAACGCCACAGCGGCTGACATGGGGCGCTATGAAACAGAGTGCAACACGCTGGATGCCCTGGCCCTAAGTCTTCCTTACTATCTTGTTTTTTGGGCGGCGGGAAATGAACAAGACACCCTCAACACGGTCGGGAACGGCTACCAGTCGATCACCTTCAACGGCCTGGCCAAAAACATCCTGACGGTAGGTGCGGCGGATGATGCGGTGACTGCTGGGGTGCGCGACGTGAGCAAGGGGGCGCTCGCTTATTTCTCGAGCATGGGTCCATGCGATGACGGGCGCATCAAGCCGGACATCGTGGCGAATGGAGTAAACGTTTACTCCTGTATTGCTTCCAACAACACTTCTTATGACGGCACCTACAGCGGCACGAGCATGGCCACTCCCAACGCGGCCGGAACCGCCGCATTGCTGGTGCAGCTTTATAAAACAAATTTCTCCGGACAGATCATGCGCGCCAGCATGCTCAAGGCGCTAATGATTCATACCGCCGACGATGTTGGGCGTCCCGGCCCTGATTATCAGTACGGCTGGGGTTATATGAATGGCAAGGCCGCGGCCGACCTGATCCTTGCGCATAAAGCCAGCCTTGCTGCGCCGAAGATGATTGAAAACTCCATTACTGCGGCCGACAAAGTCCGCACAACGAGCTTCGTCTGGGACGGTACCAGCCCCATCCGCGCCACGGTGGTGTGGACTGACGTTGAGGGGGCGGCGCAAACGGCCACCAATAGCCGCACGCGCAACCTGATCAACGACCTTGACCTTAAGATCACCTCGCCTGACGGCACTATATCCTACCTTCCTTATGTCATGCCCTTCGTCGGTGTTTGGACCACTAATTCCATGACCAACAACGCAGTCACGGGCACCAACAAGGTCGATAATGTGGAGCGCGTGGATATCCCCGCTCCGACGCAACCCGGGACCTACACGGTCACCGTTGGCATGTACGGCACGAATGCGCTTAGCGGAACGAGCCAAACCTACTCGCTCATTGTCACCGGCGGGCAAAACGTCGAGGCCAACCCCCCGCCGGTGGTAAATATCACCGCACCGGTGGATGGGGTGGCGGTTCTGCCGGGCACGCCGATCAACATCACGGCCACGGCCACGGACATGGCCGTGGGGGGGGTGTCTGGCTCGGTTACCAAAGTGGAGTTTTTCGATGGGGATACTTTGTTGGGGGAGGACACCACATCTCCTTATTCGTATTCGTGGACACCTTCCGCCAGCGGGGTGCGTGTCCTAACCGCGAAAGCGACCGACAACGAAAACGCCTCGACGGTCTCCTCCGGAGTGAACATCACCGTCCTGGTGGGCGATGGTTCGCCCACCATCTCGAGTTTCAGCCCTTCCGGCGGGGTGGCGGGCGATACGGTCACGATCAATGGAAATAACCTTGGAAATGTCAGCAGCGTCCGTTTCGGCTCGCTGGCTACAATCTTTGTCACCAATTCGATTACCCAGATCGCGGCCACGGTTCCCTCCGGCGCGATCACCGCCCCGATCACGGTATCTAACAGCTACGGCACCGCCACGACTGCCACCAATTTTAACATCTTGCCCATTATTTTCCGTGAGGATTTTGCTTCGATTACGTCAGGAAACAGCACCTCGACAGCCGGCTCGGCCACGGCCTGGACGGGTAACACCAATTTTCCGACTGGAACCAATGATTTCCAGGCTGGAGGGGCGGTTCGATTGGGTTCCGACAAAGCGGCCGGATCGATCACTAGCCGGGCAATCAACTTGGCGGGCAATGGGGGAGCCTTCACCGTCAGTTTCAAAGTCAAGGGATGGACAACTAGGGAGGGGGACATCCGGGTCACCGCTGGAACGCAGGTTCAGACCGTTACTTATACGGCGACCATAACCGGGGGGTTCGAGACCAAGACTATCAATTTTACCGGAGGCACAGCCTTGACGGTCCTCAAAATTGAAACTACGGCGAAGCGGGCTTTTATTGACGATGTGGTGATCACGGCGGAGGCGCCGAGTTCACCGCCGGTCATCATTAGCCCGAGCACGGCAGGCGGAATTTCCGGTCAGTCATTCTACTACCAGATTGCCGCTTCAAATTCACCAACCTCGTTCGGTGCCTCAAATCTGCCGTCCGGTCTTACGGTCGATGCGATCAGCGGGCTGATTTCCGGCATTCCTGCTTCGGCAGGCACAATGGTTGCCACAATCTCGGCTACCAACTCTGCTGGGGTGGGAACCAGTGCCTTGACCATTACGATCCTCCCTTCGAGCGGAGGTGGCGGGGGTGTGGTGGTAACAAACGGTGTCCTGGCTGGGTGGGATGTAAGCTCTCAGACAAACTTCGGCATTAGTCCTCTTGCGCCAACAACCTATGCAACAAACTTGATTGTCGTTGGTGGCTTGTCTCGTTCGACTTCAGTTGGAACCGCAACGAATACTACTCCGGCCGCTAGGGCTTGGGGAGGCTACGGCTGGACCAATACTAACGCATTTGTCTCGCTATCGGTTTCTGCGACGTCAGGCCATAGGCTTTCCATCAGCAATATAAGTATCTTCGACTACCGACGCTCAAGTGGAGGTGCAACCAACGGCGTAATCCAATATTCTACCAACGGAAGTGTTTTTGTGACGGCAACGAATGTGTCTTACTCAAGCTCAACCAACTCGGGAGGATCAGCTGGGCCAGTTGACTTATCTGGCATCGCCGCACTTCAAAATCTTCCTTCCGGGATCACACTGACTATCCGTTTGGTTAATACTGGTGCCTCTGCAACTAACGGAACTTGGTACATTTTCGATCGATCCAACAGTGCAGCTAACGATCTTGCAATCTCTGGAACAGTAGAATCAACTAACGCTACTCCTGCGCCGTCGCTTTCCGCCTCTGGCTCGCTGAGTGAAGTCAGTACAGTATTTGGAACGCCTTCTGCGCCTCCAACAAGTTTCACACTATCCGGGTCGAATTTGGCAGCGGGTATCACGGTCGCTCCGCCGGCCGGGTTTGAGGTCTCTGCGGGCGATACCAACGGTTTTACCGGCCGAGGGAATTCGATCATTGTTGGCTCAGGCAACACAGTTTCGAACACAACCGTCTTTGTCCGTCTGGCGGCTGACACCGATGTCGGCACTTACTCCGGCAACATCGTCTGCAGCAGCGTCGGAGCGAGCAATGCGGCCATTGCCACTGCATCCAGCACGGTTTCGGCCAGGCCCGTGTCCGTCACTGCGAACCTGCTGCGCAAGACCTACGGGGCCGAGGAACCCGAGTTGACCTATACCGCTTCCGAATCGGCGCCCTTCATCGGCTCGCCTACGCGCGAAGCGGGTGAGGACGTCGGTGTTTACGTCATCACCCAGGGCGATCTCACCGCAGGCGCGAACTACGCCATTTTGTTCACGGGGAATAATTTCGAAATCACGCGCAAGAGCTTGAACATCACAGCCAACGACATCACCAAACCGTTCGGCCAGACTCTCTCCTTGGGTACTGGGCAAACCGGATTTGGCACGAGCGGTCTGGTCAACGGCGAGACCGTGGGTTCCGTTACCCTCACGGCCAACGGAGGCACGGCGGCTCTTGATCGAGGAGGGCCCTTTTCCCTGATCCCCTCGGCAGCTACGGGCGGAAGTTTTAATCCTTCTAATTATTCGATTATTTACAATGCGGGCATTTTGACGGTTCCCTCACCAGCAGTGGGGGATTGGATGTCAGTCGGCTATCCTCACCTGACTGGCTCTCTTGGCCTACTGGACGCCGATCCGGACGGGGACGGGATGAGTAATTTGATGGAGTACTTCCTGGGGCTGGATCCGACCGATTCCGGCGCAACCAATGGACCGGTCATGACCCTCAGCAATGGACCGAGCAACACTCTCACCATGACCTATCGCCGGGTCAAGGGCGTCACAGGCGTTTCTTCGGGAGTGCAGACCATCGGGGATCTCTCCGCGACGAACTGGGGTACAAATGGGGTGGTGGAGTCAGTCAACGATGCTGCTGATCCCCGTTACGAGGAAGTAACTGCGACCGTGACGAATGCGCCGGAAGAGACGAGGAAGTTTATGCGGTTGAAGGTGAGTCAGCCGTAGGCGGGGCGGAGCCCCGCGTTAGGTGGAAGGGGGCAGGCGGGAAGTGGAAGGGTGGTCGTGAACGAGAACGTGAACGTGAACGGGAAGACGGAAGAAGCTGTTTAGCCGTTAGTCATGCAGGGAAGCATTCAGGTTGTGAGTTCCCTCCATAACTAAGGACTAAAAGACTAAAAACCTAATATCGAGAATCGGCCACGGCGGAGTGGCCCTACAGAGTTGAAAGCTCGCAACTAGTCCCGCTGTTCGGCGGGGATAGGGAGGATGACGGGGTCCGGCGTAGGATCGGGCTCGGAGCGAAGGCGGGCCTCGATGCGCTTGCGAGAGATGAGGACGACGTCCTTGATCAGTCCCAGCTTTTCCATGACCCAGATGGCCCAAGCGGACGGGTCCGGCTGTTTCCAGCTCATGCCATGGCGGGCGGAGCGGGGGAACGCATGGTGGTTATTATGCCAGCCCTCACCCATGGCGAGGATGCCGAAGATGAAATTGTTGCGGCTCTCGTCGGTGGTTTCGAACTGGCGACTGCCGAAGGTGTGGCAGATCGAGTTCACGGCCCAAGTGATGTGCTGGTTGAAGAAGAGCCGGACAAAGCCTCCCCAGATCAGGCCGGTGAGGGCGCCAAACCAGGCAGAGTGGCCCATCAGTTGGGCGGCCCCGGCGCCGATCAGGGCGGGAATAGCGAGACCGACGAAGACCCACAACCAAAAGGTGTTGTGGACAAAAACAATGATGGGGTCCTTGAGCATGGCGCCGGCATATTTTTGGATGTCGGGTTTGAAGTCGTTCAAGATCCAGCCGACGTGGGCGTGCCAGAGGCTCTTGAGCGGGGAGTGGGGATCGTCTTCATCATCCGAGTTCGCGTGGTGCTGGGTGTGGGTGGCAGCCCAGTGGAGGGCGGGCCCCTGCATGGCCATGGATCCGGAGATCAGGAAAAAGGTTTTGAGCCAAGGATGGGCCTGAAAGGCCTTGTGGGTGAGCATCCGGTGGAAGCCGAGCGTGATGCCGAAGGCGCAGACCGTGTACATGACAAGAAAAAGGGCCAGATCCACCCAGTTCACCCAACGATTCCAAAGGAGAGCGATGGCACTGACGACTCCGATAATTGGGAGCCACACCAAGGCCAGAAGGATTAGTTTTGTCAGGGGTGTAGTCGCGTGGGCGTGGGTGATAGATGTGCTCAAGCAGTAAGTTTCGCTTATATCCCTAACGGGGGCAAGCGCCGTCCGAAGATTTATTTAAATTGTTACAAATCGATGTCGGGCAGGGGGTAATGTGCCGGGAGCTGTTCGTTTGCGTCGAGGATTACGTTTACGAGGGAAGAAAGAATGGGAATTTGGCTATCGGCGGGGTGGGTGACGCATGACCGTGAAAAAAAAGAGCATCTCGAGGACGTAAATGAGGATCAGGACCCCGAGGAAAACGTCGAAACGGGCGAGGGGAAGATCGGTTAAAGCTCTCAACAGTCCATAGGCGAGGACCGGCACACCCAGCATTTTGGTGGAAAGAATGAGCCGAGGTTTCAGTTCCCGATATTTCGGATGAAGGAAAGTCAGGGAAAGGGTCAGGGCCACGGAGCCAATGACGATGAGGAGAAGCAGGACCAGCGAGATCTCCTCGGCGGGGTGCATCTCAAGGATTCGGGTTGATCAGCCGGAGCAGTTCCTGGCGGCGGCGACTAAGTTCCTTTTCGGAAAGCGAGGCGAGGCGGTGCAGACTGAAATCCTCCACGGTGAAGGAAGCAAGTACGGTGCCCTCGATCACGCCCTTGGCCAAGGTGGGCAGATC
>CAZWQT010000060.1:0-8489 GCA_964635945.1 uncultured Akkermansia sp.
TTCATCCCTGAAAGATAGATCGCTCGGTAGGGACGCCTCGCCGAGGCGTCCGGGAAAAATTGATGTCCGAACCTAAAATACGGACGGGTCGGCGACCCGTACCTACCGAAACTTCACCTTGTAAAATCGATCGTTTGGTAGAGGCGCCTCGCCGAGGCGTCCGGGATAAAAATGTTAGCGAGCTCGAACCCAGAGAGTCGCATCTGCGAAGGTGAGTTGAAACTTGCGGCGGTGTTCCCGCAGGAGAAAGGGCAGGTTCTGGCGACGGACCAAACGAAAGTGAGGAAGAAGAAGTTTGCGGATGGCAGGGAAAGAGTCCTTGGGCCACCGCGATGGGGGAGTGAACTCTTTCGACCAGGTGTAAGGTGAAGTCAGCAGAACAAGGCCTCCGGGGCGGACCAAAGCAGGCAGAACCTTTTGGAGAAGTTTTTTTGGGTCCCGGACCCGGTCGATCAGGTTGGCCGCGAGAACAAGATCGAACGTCCCCACCGGGGGTAAATTCAGGGCGTCCCCGGTGCGAAAACAGACGCGTTTCCCGATCGTTTTAGGCGTGATGCGGGCCAAGGAGGGTTCCGAAAGGGTGCCTTCCAATTTCAGTGGAAAACGGAGGGTCCCGCGCCGGGCAAGGGTTTGGGCGGTGCGAATGAAGGATTTCGAAAAGTCGATGCCGAGGACCTGCGGTACCTCTCGCGCCAGTTCAAAGGAAGCGCCGCCGACGGCACAGCCAAGGTCGAGAACCCGGTGGGCACGTACTCTTTGGCGGCGGGCCTCCGTCAGGAGGAGGCGAGCGCTGGCCCGGGAAAAGTTCCGAATGCGGAAGGGAGGCCGGAAGCCGCGGGGCAGAAGAGCGGCGGGCTCGAGATAATGAAAAGCCAGATACTCCGCAAGGGCGGAAGAAGTTTCGTAGGCTGATTTCAGGCGAGGAGCTGCTCGAGGTACGAAGAGGGGCGATAGTTGGCCATGACCACCGTGGTTTTGCCTTCGCGGTGCATGCGAACCTCCTTGACGGAAATTTCCGGGGTTTTGTGCGGGGCGTACAGGATGTCATCGTGGGTGGCGTTGATCCTTTCGGCAAACTTGTCAGGGGTGAGATGTCCACCGAGATGATCGGACCGTCCGGTGGCGACATGGATCGTGCCGAGAACCTTTTCATCCTGAATATCGCGACCGCTGAAGGGGAGGAGTTGAGTGCCGAAGCCGAGTTCGCCCAGTTCTCCAACGACCGGATCCCGTTTCAGCTTTGCCAAATGGTTGTCGAGAGTTTGGCGGTTTCCCGAGAGGAATGAACCCCCGACCTGACGACCGCCTTTCACATCCAGGATGGCCAGGGTGCCATCCTCAAACTTCATGGGCATCTGGCCGGAGGCCCCGGTGGGGACAAAATAAACCTCCCCGGCGGGCAGGTTTGCGACATCCGGCGTCTTACCCCGGCAGAGCCCATGGGATTTTTGAGCCTCCTGACGGCCGAGGTCGAGGTGGAGGGTGCAGGATTTTCCGGCGACCTCGTAATCAATCTCCACCCAGTCGGATTGGGTGAGCCCGAGCCGGAGCTTCTCGGCCTGTTTGCTGACTTCGTTGTAATCCACGGCCAAGCCGGTCTTCAGGATGATCTCATTCAGGCCATGAAGGGTGGCGCCGCGGAAGCCGTATTTTTTGGCGGAAGCGGTCAGGGGCGCCGTCGCGGAGTAGGTGGAGATGCAGAGAATGATGTCGTATTTGGGGTAAATGTCCTTGGCGAAGGAGAGACGACGGCCATGGGTGTCCACGACGAGGTCATCCATGTCCAGATTACTACCCCCGGTTTTTTTGTAGGCATAAAGTTCACCCCCGGTGAGCCCTAGTTCCCGGCCCACCCCGTTGTTGAGGCCCTGGAAAAAAATATCGTGGGCGTACTTCTGCACGGTGAGCGCAGGGTCTTTCAGAAAGCCAAAGTCCTTAACCAGCATGGGATCTTCCAGGTCGATCAGGACGCAGGTGCGCTCGCCCTTTTGGGGGTCAAAGACCGTGCGCAAGAGGCGGGTTAAATCAAAGGGGGGGAACGATTTGGGAATCTCAAGCGGGTGACTGGGCATCGGCTCACCTTATACAAAAAACAGGAGGGGGCAAATTTTTGGCGGGGGTGGTTTCCGCGGGACTGGTGCGGGCGAGTGGGGTCGGGCAAAATCCACGGATGCCAATTTCCGACCAAAATCGGGCTGATTACTTTGATTTTTTGCGGTTTCCGACCGTTTCGGCCGATCCGGCTCGCGATCAGGCGATGCGTGACTGCGCCACCTGGCTGGAAAAGAAGTTCGGAGAGATGGGTTTGGAGGCTGAGATTGTGGCGACTCCCGGGGCTCCGGTGGTGTTGGCAAAATGGAGTAAAGGGGGGGGTGGCCAAAGGCGGCGCGTTTTGATTTACGGACACTACGATGTGCAACCGGCGGAAATGGGGGACGGCTGGACCGGGGATCCTTTCGAGCCGCGGATGATGGATGGGATGGTGCTGGCCCGGGGCTCCACCGACAACAAGGGACAGATCTTCGCCCATATGCTGGGGGTGGCGGAGGCGATCCGGGAGGGCGGGGCGGCGACCGACGTGGTCTTTGTGGTGGAGGGCGAGGAAGAAGTGGGGAGCGATAATCTGGAAGCGGTGCTGCGGGCGAGGAAGGAGGAGTTGAAGTGTGATGTGGCCGTCATTTCCGACACCAACATGGCGGGTCCGGATCAGCCCACCCTGACCTATGGGTTACGGGGCATTGCGGCATTGGAAGTGGAGTTGACCGGTCCGTCCCATGATCTGCACTCCGGCGTTTATGGCGGCGCGGTGGTTAACCCGATCAAGGTGCTCACGCAGCTCCTGGCCGGGTTGCACGATGACAAGTGTCGCGTCACCGTGTCGGGATTTTATAAGAAGGTACGGAAGCCGGCGGTATGGGAGAGAAAAGCGGCGAAAGACCTCGGCGTGCCAGACAGTGAGGTGAGGCGACAGGCTGGCAGCCCGGCCTTGGCGGGGGAACCGGGATACACCGCAATCGAGAGGATCGGGATGCGGCCTACGGCGGAAATCAACGGCATTACCGGTGGATACCAGGGGCCCGGACCGAAGACGGTCCTGCCGAGCAAAGCCTCGGCCAAGCTGACCTTCCGGCTCGTTCCCCATCAGGACCCGGCTGAAATTGCCGGCTTGGTGGAGAAACATCTTCGGAAACATTGTCCCAAAACCGTCAAGATCAAGGTCACCCGGCACCACGGGGGGCTGCCGTATTTTTGTGATCCCAAAAAAGGCTTTGGGCCGGCGGCGGCGAGGGCGCTCAGCCAGGCGTGGGATGGGAAGAAGGTGAAATACCTGCTCGAGGGGGGCACGATTCCGATTGTGAGCGTGATCCGAAAAGTTCTCGGGGTGGAAACGTTACTGGTCGGTTTGAGTCTGCCGGATTGCCGTGCCCACGGTCCGGATGAGACGTTCCCGATCTCGTATCTGGAGAGGGGCGCGAGAATGAATAGGGCGCTGTTGCGGGAGATTTCGGAAGTTTGAGGTTGCGATGGGGCGGGTCCGATGAGCCGTCCGCATCCAGGGTCTGAATATCGATTTTGCCCGGACGCCTCGGCGAGGCGTCCCTACCGAGCGATCGTTGTTTCAAGAATGAAGTTTCGATCGAGATGGGTCGCCGACCCGTTCCGTTAATTAAGTTTTTACCATTTCTTTTAGCTTCTCGTACAAGGCCTTGAGATGCGGCATGGGGACGCCGGCGGCGGTGCCCTGGCGGAGGGCCTCCCCCCAGATGGATTCCAGTTCAACCGGCCTGCCGGCTTCCCAGTCCAACTGGCTGGAGGATTTGTAATGGCCCATGGTTCGGGTGCGGGCGATCTCCTTCTCGATGAGTCCCGGCGCTTGGGGGTAGCCGAGCTTGGATGAGGCGGCCAGCACCTCGGACATCAGATCTTTGGCCTTCTGGTGAAGGGCCGGATCCTCCAGAACCATCTGGGTGTCCCGACCGCCGATACCACCGGCGATGCCGAGCCCGTTGAACGGGACATTCCAAACCAGCTTGTACCAGCGGGCGGACCCGATGGACGGTGCGACGGTGCAGCCGACTCCCGCGGCAGAAAAAATCTTTGCGAGCGAATGCGCCCGCGGAGTATCGCCGCCGGAAAGGTCAGAAAATTTGATATCCGTGCAGGCCATGTTCCGGGCCAGGCCCGGTTCGGGGCGCGAAACGCAGACGTGGCAGACCCCGCCCAAGACCCGCCCTTTTCCCGCGATGGAGGCGAGGAGCTCCTCGTTGCCGAGGCCGTTTTGCAGGGTGCATACCACCGTGTCGGGCCCGAGCAGCGGCGGGAGCAGTTTTTTCAGGTCGGCATTCGCGGTGGTCTTGATGCAAACCAGCACCAGATCGACCGGGCCAATCTCCTTTGGTTCGCCACAGGCCCGGACCGGATGAAGATGGAAGTCTCCGTAGGGACAACGGACCTGGAGCCCGTGCTTCTGCAGGTGGGCGAGGTCCCTCCGGGCGAGGAAAGAGATGGGTACGCCGGATTTGGCCAGCTTGGCCCCATAGTACATGCCGAGGGCGCCGGTTCCGACCACGGCCGTGGTGGGAAAAGAGGGAAGAGGAATGTTCGGTCCTATCGGCATCTTTTTAAAAGTAACCGATCGGCTTGGAATTTACAGGTCTTTGCCGGGAGGCGAGGATGGTCCCCGTCGGGTCCATAGCTCAACGGTTAGAGCAGGGGACTCATAATCCCTTGGTTCCTGGTTCAAATCCAGGTGGACCCAGATGTGTGATGGAAAACGGAGGGTGGCTGGCGGAAATTATTGATTCACGGGTTGTCGAGAGGGGTTGGAAACAAGCGGGCAATTTCCCCGGGAGAGGTGGAGGTTATCATGCATTCTTCTGAAATGAGGATCTGGCTCGTGGTGGCGGGGCTATTCGCCGGCACGTCGCTCGTCGTGGCGGAGGAGGAGGGCAGCGCCCAGCGTCTGGAGAATGCCCAGCGGGGGATGGCGGGGGCGAGTTGGCCAAAAAAACCGGACAACCGGCTTAGCCCTCTCTCAGGAAAGATGAAGGAAACCTCGGAAATCTCACCGCGTTTTTATGGAAATGGAAAAGAGTTTCCCGCAGCACGATTGGACCATACGCAGAAGCAGGCCTCATGGGGGCAGAAGCCGGCCTGGGAGGGGGCTTCAGCGCGGGAATGGGAAAGGGTCCGCTGGCAGCACGCTGACAGTTCATCTTTTGAAAACAGGCGCAACGAGCGCTTTGAGCCGACCGCCGATGTTGAGGGAGGTCGTTCATGGCAACTGGAGGAGGTGGCGCACAAAGCGGCGCCGGACTGGTCCTCCCGCTCGACCCGCACGGTGCAGAAAAGCGATGGTTCCCTGCGGATGTATGAAGGGCGGTTGACGCGGGTGCGGGAGCAGGTCTGGCGGGAAGAGGAAAGCGCGCGAGATTTGGGGCCGGATCGGCAGGAAAAGTTTCGCCCCGAAGAGGTGGAAAAGATGTTGTCCCAGCCAGTGGGGGATTTTCGGCGGGCCGCTACGGAACAATCTCCAGCGGCATCTCCGCTCGCAGCTGCGGATAATTGACCAAGCTGGCCGTTAAGGTGGCCGCGCCGGCGGGGAGTTTCCCCCGAAGGGCCTGAAAGGGGATGTTGAGCTGGTAGTTCAGCCGCTCCCCCGGATTGAGGAAGCTGTAGCCGGCGTCCGGGGCGAACTCGAAGTCCTCTGACCACGTGTAGACCACTTTGCCCTCGGCATCGCGGACGGTCGCCTCGCAGCGCTGGGCGGTGGGGAAGTAAAGGAAGGTTCCGGTGGAGGCGCCGCTGGTGACGGTGAACTTCAGGTTAATCAGATCCTCGGGTTGGGGGTCCCGGATTTTCTTTAAACTCAGCTCGCCCGGGGTGACTTCGAGTTTGGTTTTGAAGGACTCCAAATTGAGTTCGTTGGCCCCCTCAAACCGCCGTTTGGATCCCTCGATGAGAAAACCACCCTTGATCAGGCCGGGGGCGCCCTGAAACTGCTTGGGCATGGTATCGCGAGAGGCGTCGACTTCAGCGTGGAGAAGCCCAACGGATGTAATGGTGATGAAAAAAAGAAGGCATCTCACAGGAGAATGTTGGCTGAATTCAGACAGTGTTTCAAACAGGGGTTTTGGTAGGGACGGAGCGCCGATCCGTCCGCAAAGGGAGGGTGAGGCGTGTGAATTTGAAAGGGCGGTTTGAGAGCCCCAAGGAATCATGATTCGTCCGCGATGCTTTTGTGCTTACATATGGTCCATGTTCCGGTTTTTACCTTGGCTCGTGGGGGTCTTTCTCTGGGTGGGTGCGGCGGAAAAGCCGCCGGTGTTACTGCGGGTCCACCTGCAGGCCCCGGAGGGGGCTCAGGGCATGGTGACGGTCCCGGTGACCTTGCTGAATCCTCCGGAAACCATTGCTATTCGGAATATTCCGGAGGTATCGGAAAAGGAGATTCAGCAGATTCGCACCTTGGCAGACGGCACCATTGTGGTGGGGTTCGATGATTTTGGGAAAACCAAGCTGGAAGTGGCGACCAATACGGGCCGGGGGTTGATCTTGGTAGTGATCGTCAACGGGCGGGTTGTTTACGCTCCAACCATCGACACGAATCTCACCCGGGGGGCTCTGGCCCTGCCGGCGGGCTCCATCTTCCCTGACGAAATCCAGGCCCTGAACGACACGAGGAACAAGGAGAAAGCGCAGAAGCTGAAAGAGCTGTGAGCTCGCGGAAAAATTAGGAGTTATTCAAAGAAAGTTAAGCTTCCGGTTGGATTTGTTTGGACGTCTGTGCCTCCGTAGGGCAATCGGTTCCCGTGAACTTTTTTCAGTTTCTCTGCTTTTGCCTGGTATGGGCTTGGGCTCTTGGGGCTCTGCAGGTTGATGCGGCGGTGGACGCGGCGGGACAGGAGGCGGCCGGCATTGTGGCTGGCATTCAAAAAGAGAGCGGGGCCCGACTGGTTTACAACGAAACCACCCTTCGATTGGAGGTTCGGGATGATGTCGGGGGGCTTTTGGAGGAAATCATTCCAGGATCCGTGAGCCGCACGGTTGACGCCTCCGAGCAAGAGTATCGCATTAGTTTTGGCAAGGATGAGGCGGGGCGGCCTAGTGTAATTGTCCGGCCCGGCCCAGCCATGCGGAAGCCGCTCTTGGTGGAGGTATTTGGAAGAAAAGCAGTGCTCTCTCCCAACGCCTCTTTGATGGCCACCTTGGCAGAGGACCGGCAGGTTTTCTACGAACCGTCCATTTGTGGGGAGGTTTACTACATCGAAGACTTTGGTGGTGCCGGGAGTAAGGTGAGCCGGCTGGCCTCATCGCGGCGTGAGGTGGCGGTTCTCGCCAAGCCCTCAAGCTCCACCGGGGCAGGGCCGGGCGCGCTCCAGTCTTCTCAGCAGGACGGAAAAAGCATGGAAAAAGCAGGTGACGCCTTTAAGTCAGCGGTATTTGCCGTTTTGGGACTTCCGGACAAACAGCCCTCGGGAAAAGCTAAGGTATATCGGCTGCGCAGCACGGGCGGTCCTGAGGAGGAGGCAGAGGTGGCGGCTCCGGTTTCTGCAGAGGCAGGGAGGCCCTAGGCAGCCAGCCGAAGGTCACGCTCATTTGCTAGATTGTTTTGGGGCTCGATCCGAAAGGGTTGGCAGCTGAGTTGTGCGTAGCGAATTTCCATGAGGATTTCCTTATCCAAGGGAGTGGCGAGAAGTTGTCTCCATCTGGGTGGTTTAGGGACGGGCCAAGGAGCCAACGGAAAACCACCATGTGGAGAGGCGCTGCCCCACGGCCAAGCAGAGGCTTCCGTCGTTAAACCGGCTACCAGAGCATTTCTTTCGATATAAGCCGCAGTTTTTAAAAAGGCCAGGGGCCCCTCCACGGGGTGGGAGCGGAAGCGGTTTTGGTAGACCGCACCTCGTCCGACGGAGTCGTGAGATCGTCGCCAACGCGAAGCGTGGGTGGTTCCAAACCAGTGCATAAAGCGACTCAGGGTGTCTGTTTCCCGGGCCCGGCAAAGCAGGTGCCAGTGGTTGGGCATAATGCAAAAGGCGAAGACCGCCACCGGAAACCTATCCAGTGCCTCACGGAAAACCTTTAGGACTTGGCTGTATTCAAACGGGGACTGAAACAGGGTGAGTTGGCCAGCTGCACGGTTACAAAGGTGAAAAATAGGGCCAAGACTCTGAGATCTGCGGCGTCTTGCCATATAGGAATAGACCTCGTTTTTTGAAAAAGGATGCGGTCCTTTTTTAAAAAACGAGGGACAGAGCTGGGGACAGAGCTGGGGACAGAGCTGGGGACAGAGCTGGGGACAGAGCTGGGGACAGAGCTGGGGACAGAGCTGGGGACAGAGCTGGGTACAGAGCTGGGTACAGAGCTGGGGACAGAGCTTCTAGGAGGGGGTTGTTAACGGGTTTTTCGAAGGGGGGTGTGAATTATTGATCGCTGCGGCTCAGAAGGGGTTGACGGGCAAATGACAAGATGTAGTGGTGACGGGGTGG
>CAZWQT010000061.1:0-2023 GCA_964635945.1 uncultured Akkermansia sp.
CTTTTAACCAGTAGGTTGTAGGTTCGAATCCTACACGACCCAAAGACCCCATGAATTTTCAAATCGAAGCCCCCTATGGTCCGGCGGGGGACCAGCCGGCGGCGATTGCCGGATTGCTGGAGCGGATCCGTCGTGGGGAGAAGCATAATGTCCTGCTCGGCGTGACCGGCTCGGGCAAGACCTTCACGGTGGCCAACGTCATCCAGAAACTCGGGATTCCCACCCTGGTGATGAGTCACAACAAGACGTTGGCGGCCCAATTGTACAGCGAGCTGAAGTCCTTTTTTCCGAATAACGCCGTGGAGTACTTCGTGAGTTACTTCGACTACTACCAGCCCGAGGCCTACATCCCGCGAACCGACACCTACATTGAAAAAGACTCCTCCATCAACGAGGAGATCGAGCGGCTCCGCCTATCCGCAACCACTAGTCTGCTGACCCGCAAGGATGTGATCGTGGTCTCCAGTGTCTCCTGCATTTACGGCTTGGGCTCGCCCGAGGATTACGAGCGGATGATTTTGGCTTTGGAACCGGGGCAAACCATCTCCCGGGAGGAGCTCTTGGCCCGTTTGGTGGAAATCCAATATGAGCGGAACGATGCGGCCCCCGAGCGGGGCCAGTTTCGGGTTCGGGGGGATGCGATCGAAATCCTAATGGCCCACGAGGACGCGGGCGTCCGAGTGGAACTTCTGGGCGACTCTATCGACCGGTTGACCCGTTTCGAGCCGATCTCGGGGCAGGAGTTGGGCAAACCGTTGCGGGAGATTCTCACTCCGGCCAAGCACTACGTGACCTCCGGCGACAAAATGAAGCGCGCCCTCACGTCAATCCGGGCGGAGCTGTCCGAACGGGTGGCGCAGTTTGAGCTCACCGGGAAACTGCTGGAAGCCCAGCGGCTCAAGATGCGGACAGAGTACGATTTGGACCTGATGGAGGAGATGGGGACCTGCAGCGGAATTGAGAACTACAGCCGCCATTTAACGGGGCGGGCTCCCGGGGAGAGGCCGAACACGCTGTTGGATTTCTTCCCCAAGGAGTTTCTGACCGTTTTGGATGAGAGCCATGCCACTGTCCCGCAGATCGGGGGAATGTATGCCGGGGATCGGAGTCGGAAGACGGTCCTGGTGGAGCACGGGTTCCGCCTGCCCTCGGCCCTGGATAACCGGCCGCTGAAATTTGATGAGTTTCAGGAGAAAGTTGGCCAAGTGATTTACGTCTCCGCCACTCCGGCCACTTATGAGCTCAACAAGGCCCATGGACAGGTGGTCGAGCAGGTGGTCAGGCCGACGGGATTACTGGATCCCCCCATTAAGATCCGGCCCCTCAAGGGGCAGGTGGATGAGACAATTGCCATGTGCCGGGAGCGAATTGCCCGGCAGGAGAGGGTTTTGATCACCACCCTGACGCGCCGGACGGCGGAAGATCTTTCGGAATATTTAAAGGAGGCGGGACTGAAGGCCCGCTATCTGCATGCCGAGGTGGACGCGATCGAGCGGGTGGAGATTTTGAGGGAGCTACGTTCCGGGGAGATCGACGTGCTGGTGGGGATCAACCTCTTGCGGGAAGGGCTGGATCTGCCCGAGGTGTCGCTGGTGTGTATTCTCGACGCCGACAAGGAGGGGTATTTGCGATCGGAAACCTCCCTGATCCAAACGGCCGGTCGGGCGGCCCGGCATCTCAACGGGGAAGTGGTGCTCTTTGCGGATCGGGAAACCAAGTCGATCCGGGCGCTGATCCGGGAAACGGAGCGCCGGCGAGAGAGACAGCAGGCTTACAACCGCGAGCATAACCTGGTGCCTCGTTCGGTGGTGCGTGGGGTGCAGGAGAGCCTGCAGACCATTGTCCGGGCGGCCCGGGGAGTGGAGTCGAAGGTGATGGGATCGGAATCCCAAGCCGATGCCCAGGAGGTGTTGCGGGAACTGGAGCAGGAGATGTGGGAGGCGTCCGAAAAGCTGGAGTATGAGCGGGCAGCCCTGTTGCGGGATCAGATTGAGGAGTGGAGAAAGACGCATGGGTTGGAGGG
>CAZWQT010000061.1:2123-8317 GCA_964635945.1 uncultured Akkermansia sp.
GGGAAGTTTCCGTCCGTTCCGGCGATGCAGGCCGCCCTGGAGGCCAGCGGGACGGAGATTGTCACGGTGGCCCTGCGGCGGGTGGACCTGACCGGCCAAAAGGATCCGCAGGCGGACATGCTGGAGGAGATCGACCCGGAGAAATATCTGGTCCTCGCCAACACCAGTGGGGCGATGAATGCGGAGGAGGCGGTGAGGCTGGCGCGGTTGGCCGTGGCGGCCGGCCTGCCGAAGTGGGTGAAGCTCGAGATCCATCCCGATCCGCGTTATCTCCTCCCGGATCCGATTGAGACACTGAAAGCCACGGAGATCCTGGCCAAGGAGGGATTCACCATTTTGCCCTACATCAATGCCGACCCGGTCTTGGCGAAGCGGTTGGAGGAGGCGGGGGCGGCCACGGTGATGCCGTTGGGGGCGCCGATCGGCTCGAACCGGGGACTGGAGACGCGGGCCCAGATTGAGATCATCATTGAACAGGCTCGCGTGCCGGTGATTGTGGATGCGGGCTTGGGGGCGCCTTCCCATGCGGCGGCGGCTTTGGAGATGGGGGCCGATGCGGTCCTCATCAACACGGCGATCGCGGTGGCGGAGGACCCGACCGAGATGGCGGCGGCGTTCCGGTTGGGGGTCGAGGCGGGGCGGAGGGCCTACGAGGCCGGTCTGGGTCCGACACGGCGGGAAGCTTCCGCGACGAGTCCGTTGACCGGTTTTCTCGACGAATGAGCGGGTGGCCGGGAAGCGCCCTCGAGGGCTTGCCGTTCGGGCGGACCACGCAGGTGGCGAGGTTTGAGGAACTGATGTTCGGGTCAGTGCGGCTGGAGGAGTTGGCGGAGCAGGCGCGAGGGGAGACGCGGAAAAACTTCGGCAAGACGATGCGGCTGTTTGCACCGCTTTATCTCTCCAACGAGTGCGTGAACACCTGCCAGTACTGCGGTTTTTCGAAGGACAATCCGATCCGGCGGGTGACGTTGCAGCCGGCGGAGGTGGAGTCGGAGGCCCGGCATTTGGCAGGGTTGGGGTTCCGCAGCGTGCTGCTGGTGAGCGGGGAGCATCCGCGGGAAGTGCCGGTTTCCTATATGGCGGAATGTGTCCGTCGGACGGTCCCGCTGTTTCCGTCCGTGGCGATCGAGGTGGCGCCGCTGGAGGTGGAGGAGTACCGACAGGTGGTGTCGGCGGGGGCGGAGGGGTTGGTGTTGTATCAGGAGAGTTATGACCGGGCGGCCTATGCGGAGATGCATGTGTCGGGTCCCAAACGGAATTTTGATGAGCGGTTGCAGGGACCGGAGCGGGGATATGAGGCGGGGTTCCGCCGGATCGGGGTCGGGGTGCTGATGGGTTTGGCGGACTGGCGGAAAGAGTTGGTGGCCTTGGCCGGGCATGTTTCCCATTTGATGAAGGTGTGCTGGCGGGCCCAAATCACGCTGGCGTTGCCGCGGCTTCGGCCGGCGGCGGGTGGATTCCAGCCGCGGGTGGCGATGTCCGACCGGGATTTTGTCCGGGCGGTTTGCGCCTTCCGCGTGGCGTTTCCGCAGGTGGGGATCGTCTTGTCCACGCGGGAGCCGGCCAAGCTCAGGAATGGGTTGATGGAGCTGGGGGTAACGATGATGAGTGCAGGTTCCGAAACCGAGCCCGGGGGCTATACGGGCGTGGGAAAAGAGCGGCTGCACCGGACGGTGCGGGGTCGGGAGGTGGCGCTGGAGGCAGGTGAGTGGGAGCGGGCGGCGGCCACGGAGCAGTTTGAGATTTCCGATGAGCGCAGTGCGGAGCAGTTGAGCGCGGTTCTGCGCGCGCGGGGCTTG
Organism: uncultured Akkermansia sp.; assembly: GCA_964635945.1. Classification (GTDB taxonomy): domain Bacteria; phylum Verrucomicrobiota; class Verrucomicrobiia; order Methylacidiphilales; family Verrucolacustridaceae; genus Verrucolacustris. Next base: position 3,923 of record CAZWQT010000061.1, read on the forward strand.
GATCCGGTCTGGAAAGATTGGGACCGGGCCCTGACCGCCTGAGTTATGGCCGCCAAAGTCACGGTCTTTGCCAACGGGAAGGCCCGGCAGGTGGATCCGGAGAAAACCGTGGCTGAGATGGTCCGGGATCTGAAGCTGACGCCCGCGGCGGTGCTGGTGGAACGAAACGGGCGGGCACTCTTACGGCAGGAGTGGGTGACCGAAAAAGTGGAGCATGGGGACCGGCTAGAGTTCGTGAAAGTCGTGGCGGGGGGCTAACGCCCGGATTACGGGGCGGGATAAAGATTAGGTTTTAGCGGAGGTCGCAGCTGGGCCAGACATTCTGGACATCGTCGTGGTCCTCGAGATCCTCAACGAGGGCGATCACCTTGGCAGAGGTGTCGGCATCAGGAGCCGGAGCAGGATTTTCCGCCTCGTAAATAAACCGGCTGGCGGTGGGAATCAGGTTTTTTCCCCGGAGGGCTTTATCGACCGCATCGAAACGGTCGGGAGGACAGACGACCTCGGTGGAGTTGTCTCCGGCAGGTCGAACATCATCGGCCCCGGCTTCCAGGGTGGCCTCAAGAGCGGCATCGGGATTGGCATTTTCCAGAAGGAAGATGCCTTTGCGACGGAACATCCAGGCGACGGAGTTGGAACCGCCGAGATTGCCGCCGTGCTTCGTGAACAGGTGGCGGATTTCGGCGGCAGTGCGGTTTTTATTGTCCGTCTGAGTCTCGACCACCAGGGCGGTACCGCCGGGGGCATATCCCTCGTAGGTGATTTCCTCAATCGAGCCGCCGCCCTCCAGTTCGCCGGTGCCTTTTTTAATGGCTCGATCGATGTTGTCGACCGGCATGGATTCGGCCCGGGCGGCCGCGATGGCGGTACGGAGGCGGGGGTTGAAGTTGGGATCGCCGCCGGACAGCCGGGTGGCAACGGTGATCTCCTTGGCGAGTTTGGAGAAAAGGGCCCCGCGTTTGACGTCGGAGGCGCCCTTGGCGCGTTTAACTTTGGACCAATGACTGTGACCGGCCATGATGAAAGATTGAATGGAAGAGGGGGAAGGTGTCGAGAGGGAGCGTGATAGGGGGATCTTGGGTGGGCCAAGCCCGGCGTTGCGCGGTTTGGTAAATCAGGAATGATTTGGGTTTATGGCGGGGGAGGAGAGCGACGAGATATTGATGACCCGGATTCAGGGCGGGGATGAGAAGGCTTTTCGGACGCTGATTGAGCGGCACCAGGACCGGGTTTATGGGACGGTGGCGAGAATGATGGGGGGTGCAGGGCCGGAGGCGGAGGAGGTGGCGCAGGATATTTTTCTCCGGGTGTGGAGGTCGGCGCGGACGTATCGGGCAGAGGGAAAGTTCACGACGTGGCTGATGACGGTGGTGCGAAATCAGGTTTTTACCCGGGCCGGACAAAAGAACCGGAGGAAGAATATTGATGGAGAGGACCCCGTGGACGAGGAGACGGGGGAGAGTTGGATGGAGAAACAGCCCGATGCGGCGGTCCAGTCCCCGGCCGAGGCCCTGTCCTTCCGGGATTTGGAAAAAGCGGTGGAGGAGGCCTGCCGGGAGTTGCCGGAGAACCAGAGGCTGGTGGTCCACCTGCGGCAGTATGAGGGGATGGAGTTTGAGGAGATCGGAAAAATAACCGGGATGAGCCTGACCGCAGTTAAAGCATTGATGTTCAGGGCCCGGGAAAATCTGAAAAAGAAACTTTCTGGATATTTGACCGCATCCAATTAAGAAATTCGTGGTCTAATCCTATATGGGGAAAAACAGGTCATCTGAAGGGGGTCAAGAGGGGTTGGGGTCGGAGCTGGAGGCGCTTCTGGCCAAAGCTCCGCCTCCCAAGGCCCCGGCATGGTTTGCCGCGAAAACCCTGGCTCGTCTCCGGCAAGAAGAAACCCGGCCAGAGCGTGGGTGGCTTTGGCGCTGGGTTTGGGCCGCCGGGGCGGCGGCTATTTTGGCCGGCGCATGGCTCCGTTGGGAAAAGCCGGGTCAGGGTGGGGAGATCAGTGATGCGGTGGTCTTTGCCGCATTCGACGCCTTAGTGGAACAGGATGAAGAGAATCGCTGGTGGGCAGGGCTATGAAAAAATTTCTGGTTGTACTGTGCTCCTTGATCGTGATGGCTGGGCCGCTGGTGGCCCAGGAAGAGAGCGAACCGGAGACTAAATCCGGAGAGGTAAAGAAGGAGAAGGCCCGGCCTCCGCGAATTCCGGATGGTCCTTTTGTGCCCAAGCGCGGCATGGTGACCCGGCAGAAGGGGCAGTTCTGGGCGGGTCCGCCGGATGAGGGTCGGTTTGGTCAGATCCTCACGCTCACCCTCGTGCCCAAGGAAAAGTTGCAGGGAAAATTGGCGGAGTGGCCGAATTATCAGGAGCTCGATCAGGCCCAACGGGATCGGTTGATGGAGCGAATCGACCAGGTGCGGGAGACGGCCCGGAAACAGGCCATGGATGTCGCCAAAGAGTTTGAGTTGCAGGTAGGTCCCGGCCAAGAGGAGGAGTTTGTCCGGATGTATTGGCTTGAGAGGGTGGAGATCGATCGGGCCTTAAAAGAGGAGTTATCCACCAAACGCAAAAAGCTCGAAAAGGAGTCGGAACAGCGGATCCTGAAGAAGTTTGGTAAGAGCCCAAAAAACTGAAGGAAAAGCCTTTGGAACGGGCTGGAATTCCCAAGGCGACTGTCTTGATAATGTAACATTGGCGAACTTGTCCTTGGTTTTTCAGAACTTATTCACATCCCTAGATGAGGGATGTCCTGATCCTGACCAGTGGTCAAGAAGAGCAGCACTATGTCGCGAGGAACTTGCGTGATCATTTGGAGGAGCAGGCGGGCACGGATTTGCGGGTGGAGGTGAGGGAGTTGGGGCAGGACGGGTTGCAGGGTTGGATAACTTGGGTTCGAGGCCGGTTAGGAAGGAAATTCAAGGGTGGGGATCAGGTCCTCCGGTGGGTGCGGCGAGCGACGGAGGGTCCCATGGGCCGATCCCGCTGGCCGGAACTGCGGCGGGGGGTGGCCCGGGCTCTGGAGGAAAGTCGTCCGGAGTTGGTGGTCTTTTTTGATCCGGCGGTGGGGATGGCTTTGCAGGAGCGGGTGCAGAATCGTTCCGAGGCGGGTTTTCAGCGGGTGGGGGTGGCCTTGGAGGCGGAGGATGTACGGCCGTGGTTGAACGTCCCGGCTGACCTCATCTGGGTGGCGGACGAGGCCACCGCTGAGGAGGTGAAGGGGAAAAATCCTGCGGTGAAAGAGGTGGTGGCAGGAGGCTGGCCGGTACGGGCGGAGTTTGTCTGTCCCATGAAAGCGGAAACCAAACGTATCGCAGGACCTTTCCGAATTCTTTACCTAGTCAATTCCCGCAGAAAAAAGGCTCTGCGAACGGTGCAGCGCCTTTTAGATCTCACGGCGATTGAGGTGACGGCCGTGGTGGGGCGAGAGGAGGAGTTAAAAAAGATCCTTGGCCAAGGCTTGGCGGAGGCCAAGGGCCGTTTGACGGTGCGTGGCTGGGTCAAGGATCTGGCGGCTCTGATTCGGGAGCATGACCTGGTGGTGACCAAGCCGGGCACGATCAGTGTGCGGGAGATTTTGGCCGTGGGACAGCCGCTGGTGCTGGTGGAAGGCGGCAAGAGGGCGGGGGAGAGGAAAGAGATGTGCCGGATGGTGACCCGGCTTGGTTGTGGCGCTCTCGCCGATTCACCCAAGGAGATTGCCCAAAGAGTGGAGGCGGTGTTAGAGGGGGATGGAGTGGGTTTAAGGGAATGGCGCCGAAGAGCCCGGAAAGAGGCGCAGAGGGCGGCGGGGGCGGTGGAGCGCCTCAGTGAGCGGGTCCGGCAAATGGCGCAGATGGCCCGGGTCATGGAGCGTTCCCCCGAGCTTCGGCTGCTGCCTTCCGTCGGTTCATCCGGGAAAAAGCAGATCCTCATGGTGGACCTGCATACGCACACCATTTTTTCTGATGGGCGGCTAACTCTGCGGGAGTTGGTGGATTTCTATGGGCGACGTGGTTTTGATGCGATTTCCGTGACCGACCATCTGGTGGATCCTCGCCGCTTGATGGGTCGGTTGGCCGGCCTGACGGGGTTGGTGCTTACTCCCGAGGATCTTCCGGAATACTTTCGGGCCCTCGGCGAGGAGAAAAACCGGGCTTGGGCCAAGTACCGGATGATTTTATTTCCAGGTCTGGAGTTCAATCACGACGGGCTGACGGCCAAAGGTTCGGCCCATTTGCTGGGGGTAGATCTCAAAGAGCCGATTGACCCGGCGCTTTCGCTAAAAGAGATCTGTCAGAAAATCCGGGAGCAGGGGGGATTGACGGTTGCGGCTCATCCACATCACATGAGCTCGGCCTGGGGGAAGGATACGCTTTATCTCTGGGAGCGTCAGGAGGAGTACCGACCCCTGATTGA
>CAZWQT010000062.1:0-8250 GCA_964635945.1 uncultured Akkermansia sp.
GAGAGTCTGAGGGCTCACCTTCCGAGGGTCAGCCTGGGAAAGGAAAGCAGAAGGGCGGCCAGAAAGGAGGCGAGGAAAATGATTCCGGCGAAGGGGGGGGTCAGGGCCAGGAACAGCAGGCCCAGGGAAAGGATCCCAATGAGATTCGTGAATTTAGCAATCGCAAGGATGGCGAGGGGGAAATGAAGCAACGTGGCCGCAACGAGGACATGAAGGGCATGGAGGACGAGAAGGCGGGCTTTGGCAGCTTCGGAGAAAAAAAAGACCAAGGGAATGAAAAGCCGGAGTCCGGCGGGGCGGGTGCGGCCAAGGATGGGGAAAAGGGAGAGCCCGCAGCCCCGGCCGGCATGCGGGTGGTCGGAGGTGGCACGGGACAGAAGGGGAGCGAGAAAACCAGCGACCCTCTCACCCTCGAGGCGCTTTCCCGGCTGGATCAGGTGAAGCAGTCGGACAGTCCGGCCGTCCTGCAACAGCGGCTGCAACCGCAGGATCAACGTCCCCAGCCATCGTCATTGGGGAAACCGTGGTGATGAGAATGATCCGTCATCTTTGGGTCGCTCTCGGGGTCCTTGGCTTCGGCCCAGGGTTGTATGGCCAGTCGGTGAACTGGAACAACCCCGGCCCGGTCGTGCCCAACCGCGTGGCCCAGTTGGAGCTCGTCTTCACGGACTGTCAGCCCCAAGGGAATGTGAGTCTACCGAAGGTCAGCGGGGTTCAGTTCCTGGGACAACCCGGCCGCGCCACCAGCTTCTCCATGATCAACTTCCAAACCAGCTCGTCGACCACCCTGAACTATTCCATCCAGGTGAGCCAAGGCGGACGAATCCAGATCCCCGCCTTCGAGGTACAGACCGACAAGGGCAAGAAGACCGTGCCCTCCTTGGCAATCGATGCGACAGCTTCGGCTCCGCCCCAGCAACAGGCGGCACCCCCATCCTTTCCCTTTCCACCCGGGTTTTTCCAAAACCAGCCGCCGGCCGGAGCGGCGCCGGTGGTGCCCCCCAGCGCAGTTCAAGCGGAAGCTTTTGCAGAGCCGAGGAATCCCTACGCGGGGGAAGTGTTTGATGTGAATTACCGGGTCATGATGGCGCCGGGCCGGAGTGGCCGGGTGAAGACCACCCCGTTGTGGGACGTGCAGAACTTTACCGCGGAGGCGTGGGATCGGGGCCAGCAGATCGGCCCGGGGGGAAGTCAGGGCCTGCAGTTCCATACCCGCGCCATGATCCCGAAGGCCGGAAAATTTGAACTCCCGGTGATCCGCCAAAAGCTGGATATCGACACGCCCATGGGTGGCCGATCCTTTTTCTTTACAGCGCCGGGGTCGGCGGAGGTGGAAGCTTCCACCGAGCCGGTGCCGGTGGAGGTGCAACCGTTGCCCGCGGGTGCACCGGCCGGTTTCAAGGGGGGGGTGGGACAATTCACTCTTGAGTCAAAGATGGTTCCCGAACAAGTGAATGAGGGGGAGCCGATCACTTGGACCCTCAGCCTCAAGGGAACCGGCAACTGGCCCATGGGGGTGGAGCTCCCGGCGCGAACCGTCCCCTCCAAGATGCGGACGATTCAACCCAAGCTGCGGCGGGAGTTTGACGGGACCCAGATCTTTACGGGTGGTTTGGTGGAGGACTTGGTCCTGATACCCACGGAGGCGGGGGAGTATGAGCTGCCGGCGGTGAAGTTTGTCTATTTCGACCCCAAGAAAAAAGCGTACGAGACGGTGGAGGCGAAGCCGCCAAAAATTTCTGTCTTAAAGGAAGGCACGTTAAGGCCGACTGGACCAGCGCAGGTGACGATCGCGCCCGGCGGGATGCCGTCACAGAAACAAGGGTCTGGCCCCGGTTGGGGAGGTTTCGGATCTGGAAAGCAGCCGAAAGGGTTGCAGTACGGGGAGCCCGCTTTACCTCGGGAGCCGTTGCCGGGAACGGGAGTGGGCTTTGCACCGGTTCCCGCGGGATGGATCCATTTTCTGGTGGTTCTGCCTTGGCTGGCCCTGGCGGGGGTTTGGTGGAACTGGGCACGCAAGAGGGCGGTCTTGACCGATCCTGAAAGGAGTCGAAAGGAGGCGCTGCAGTCCTGGAAATCGGCGGTCCAAATCCTGCGGTCCGAAGCCGTCCATGCGGAGGTCCGGGAAAAAAGCCTGCTTCTCTGGCAAAAAGCCGTGGCCACCACGCTCGGGGTGGATGCCGCAACCCCTTCTTGGACGGACATCTCCAGTGCGGCGCCAACCCTGCAGGAAGGGGACCGGGCGGATCTGGAAAAATGTTGGGAGGAGTCGGAGGAGGCGCTGTATGGTCGCCATCCGATTCTGTCGGGGGACTGGGGTGAGCGCGCCGCCGTGTTGGCGAGCCGGATTGACCTGCCCCCGCTTCGATTCTGGGAGCCGCTGAGGGCGCGCAATATCCTACCCTGGCTTGGGTTGTTTGTTCTTCTGGCATTACCGGCAAGTCTTGAGGCACAAGAAAAGGCGGAGCCTTCCCCGACGCCCTTGACTGCGGAGGATCCAATTCGGCTGTATCGGGAGGGAAGTTTTGAAAAAGCGGGGCAGATCTGGGGCGAGGCTGTCCGCAAAAGAAGTTCCGACCCCGTTTCCCGCAACAACCTTGGACTTGCCTGGTTTCAGGTGGGAGACAAGGAGAGGGCCCTGGCGCAGGCCTTATCGGCCTATCTGGTTGCCCCGCAGACGGCCACGGTGGAATGGAACACCGCCATTTTCGCGAATGCATCGGATCAACTGGACCCGGCCATTCGCCGGCTTCTGGATGATACTTGGAGGGCGTGGCTGACCTCCCGTGCCGGCGTGCTGGCTTGGCAACTTGGCTTGGTGGCCGGCAGCACGGTGGCCGCGCTCGGAGTCGGGCTTTGGCTTGCGGCCGGATATTATGCCTGGAGGCGGAGACTTTTCTTTCGCTTGGGGTCCGGGGTTCTTTTGGCGGGGGCCAGTCTGGCATTCGTGGCAGGCTCAGCCCTGGGGGTTTACGGAAAGTTGTCCGACCGCGCGGCGGTCATGATTGTGGACGTGGTTCCGCTCCGTTCTGTCCCCACCGAGGTTCAGCAGACGGAGAAGGCCTATCCGCCTGGATCGATTGCCCATCGCGAAAAAGAGTTTCTCGGCTGGAGCAAGGTTCGGATGCCGAACAACGATGTGGGATGGATTCGGACGGAAAACCTTGTGCCGTTGTTTTGATTCGAAAACAGAAAGACGGATCCGGGCGTAGTTGTCTGGATCGGCGTTATCTAGGCCTCCGCAGCTCGATCTTCCGGGTCGTCGTCTGCGGCTCTTCCTCTTCCGGTTGGGGGATGTTGGACTCTGGCCCAAGGTCCTTGGTGAAAAGCCGCTCCATGAGAGTGCGGTCACCTTTGGCAGGAAGAACTTTTACCACTAGGTTGGTGGTTTGGGCGGGCGGGATGGAGAGCGGCTCCCAAAGTCGGCGATAAGCGAGCTTGAGGTTAAATCGTCCCTCGCGTGGGAAAACCACCTGCAGGATCTGGGTGCCGGGTGCGCCGACCCGGCCATCCTTCGAGCCGGATTCATAATTCTCCGAGAGAATTCGGCCGCTCTGCAGGGGCGGATCCAGCATCCAGCGGTAACCGGTCGAGGGGTTAGCGGGCAGGCGAACTTCGACGGGATGTTCAGCTTTTGCCTCGATATCGGGCCGAGCTCCGAAACAGCCGACCATCCAGAGACCGCAGGCTCCGCCGGCTAGCGCCAGCCCCAAAATGGTTTTGCGAAAGGCTCCTAAGCCCATGGCCCCAGCCTACGACTTTTTGCGCAGGGGGGCGAGATCCTCGTCTGACTGGGCAGCCTCAGCCCAGGCGCGGTCGATGGCGATGGCGGCCTGGACGTAGGTGCGGGCCTTGTCCAATTCACGGAGAAGGCAGTGATAGCAGCCAAGCTGGAATTTAATGTGGGGGTTTTGGGGAAATTTTTTTTCCGCTTCCTGGAGAACCGTCCGGCCCTGCTGGATGGAACCGCTTTGGCGCATGGCGTCGGCAAGGGAGACCCAGGCCTCAGGCTCGTTCGGACAACGATCTTTAAGTTTTTCCGCAGTTTTGCGCATTTCGGCATAGCGGCCAGCGGCACGCAGAATACGGGTCCGAAGAAAGGAAAGGGTGATTTCTTCCTGATCCTTGCTGCGAATGGAGTCGAGGACATGCAGAGCTTCATCGTACATGCCCAGGCCGCAGTACCCCTCCATCTCTTCCTGCAATTTGGCGAGGTTGGCCATCGGCTAACTCGAATTTTCCATGGGTGGCTCCGGAAACAAGCCCCAGCCGGGGCTTGTTCACGCCCCGGCTGGGACAAATTGCGAGTGGTTACGCGACCGTGACCTGGATGGTCTTGGGCTTGGCCTCCGCACGCCTGGAAATCTCCAGCGTAAGGACGCCGTCCACGTACCGGGCCTGGATCTTTTCGGGATCCACGTCCTCGGGCACGAGGAGCGACCGCTCAACCTCTACAGCCGTTTCCGCACCGTCCCGAAAGAGCCTTTTTCGGCCTTTCACGGCGAGGACCCCGTCCGTCAGGGTGACCTTGAGTTCGTCCTTTTTCAGGCCGGGCAGCTCGAGGTCGTACCGATAGCCGGTCTCCGTCTCGTGGGCAGAGATGGGGTTCCAAGTGCGGCTCGAGACCGTGGGGGCGGGAAAATCGAAAAGACGATCGAGTTCGTTGAGAAGGAACCCGAAGCCGCTCCCGTTTTCCGCCCTGGTCGCCAAAGACGCGGATGAATCACAGTTGTTTTTCATGAGTATGTTCTCCTTTCTTTAATGGTTTCACCTAGTTTAAAGACGCATAATCCTTGCCAAAAATCTTAGCCCTTAAAACGTTGATAGTTAATGTATTTACTTTCCCGGCCTAACAAAAAAGAGACAAAAAGGCACAAACCAATTTAGCCCAGAGAGCGATAAGAGACATTTTGACAAGTTCCGCCGTTGGAGTTTTGGTAGTCCACTTTTTATAATCCCCCCGCGTAAGCGGGACACCATTTAACCACGGAGCGGGAAACAAGGATGGGCGGGGGGCCAAAAGTGGCAGCCGCTTCGATCAGAAGCGGCCTACCGATCTTTTCCGCCGCACAAGGCTGGATAGGATTCAAAGAGTGAACGTTCTCGGCATCGACATTGGTGGGACAGGGATCAAAGGTGCGCCGGTCGAGCTTCCCTCCGGGGAAATTTTGGCCGAACACCTCCATCTCCCGACTCCGCAACCAGCCACTCCCGGCGCTGTCACCGCCGCCATCAAAAAGATGATTCAGCACTTCCAGTTTTCAGGTCCAGTCGGTGCCGGGTTTCCCGGAGTCATGCGCCATGGCGTGGTGGAGACGGCCGCCAATCTCTCCCCCAGTTGGGTCGGTAAAAGCGCCGAGAAACTTTTTAAGCAGGCCACCCGCCTTCCCTTCACGGTGATTAACGACGCCGATGCCGCCGGATTGGCGGAGATGCATCACGGGGCTGGCCGGAAAGAAAAGGGCACCGTGATCATGATCACGCTCGGCACAGGGATCGGCAGCGCCATTTTCTGCGGTGGGGTTCTTGTTCCAAATACGGAGCTTGGTCATTTGACCCTGCGCGGCCAGGACGCTGAAACCATCGCCAGCGCCAAGGCCCGGGAGGTAAATGGCTGGAGTTGGAAAAAGTGGTCCAAGCGGGTCCGGGAGTACCTGCATCTGGTGGATGGGTTGATCAACCCGGACCTGATCATTGTGGGCGGAGGTGTGAGCCAACGCGCGGAAAAGTGGCTGCCGCGGGCGGCAAAAGGCGTGAAGGCGAAAGTTGTTCCGGCCAAACTCCATAACGAGGCGGGAATCGTCGGCGCAGCGATGGCGGCGGGAAAAAATTTGCCGATCTAGGTGGGGCGGCCTCGACGAGGCCGCCTGAATTCAAAGAGGCGGGATACGTCGATCCCGCCCAACCTTATTTTCCCCTCAAATACTGATCCACCCCCCGCAGGCATCGGACTTTTTTGGTCCTCATTGTCTCGTCCAACCGAGCTTGGCTTTTGGGGACGTGGTCCCGGTTCAGGATGGGATGGTGAAGGTGGTAAAGGATCCCGCGTCCGTAGACAAACTTGCGAGGTCGGCCCAGGTGGTAGAGCCGGGTGCCGACGTCTGAATCCTCCCCCAGGCCCCAGCCTTCGTACTCCTCGTCCCACCCGTTAACCTCGAGCAAATCCTTTTTCCACATGGCCATGTTGCAGCCGATGATTCCACGTTGACCCGTGTCGCGCTTGATGACGGGAAAAGGCAGGCGAAATCCCTTGGCGGCACCACTCATTTTGCCGGTCAGAAAAAGGCGGAATCCACAGACCCTCTGCCCAGGGAAAAGTGAAGCCGACGCGGCGGGATTGAGGTAGCTGCGACGGCCTTGCACCCAGAAACCGGGTTCGGCGAGAGCGGCGTGGTCCTCCACAAAGCGGGGGTGGGGGATGCAGTCGGCGTCGGTGAGGACGAGGTAATCGCCTTTGGCCTCGGCGAGAGCGCGGTTCAGGATGATGTTTTTGCGAAAGCCCTTGTCCTCGTGCCAAAGGTGTCGGGCGGGGCAAGGCAGGGTGGAGAGAAGTCGCTCGATGAGGGCGCGGGTTTCGGGTCCGGATCCATCGTCGGCGATGAGGATTTCGGCGGGAGGGGTGGTCTGTTTGTGGAAACCGGCCAGGCACAATTCGAGAGGACGGACGTGGTTATAGGTGCTGATGACGACGGTGATGCTGGATGGGTCGATCATTGGCCGAGATCCTTCACCTTTTGTTCGAGAATGGAAAGATGGTCTTCGGGATCGAGGGGTTTGCCGGTGGCGTGGCGGATTAGGTCACCGGCGAGGTAGCGGCGGCCGTGGGCGTGAACTTTTTGGCGAAGCCACTGCAGCAGCGGGTGGTAGTCGCGCTGGTCGAGTTTGTTTTGGAGGATCGGCAGGTCACGGTGGGCGGCTTTCCAGAGTTGGGATCCCGTGAGGTTGCCTAAGGTGTATGTGGGGAAGTAGCCAAAGCCTCCCATGGACCAGTGGATGTCCTGCAGGCAGCCTTTGGCGTCGTCCGGCACCTTCAGACCCAGGAGTTTTTTGAACAGACCGTTCCATGCCGAGGGCAGGTCTTTCACCTTGAGATCCCCGGAAATCAGGCGGGTTTCCAGTTGAAAGCGGAGGAGGATGTGGAGGTCGTAGGTGACTTCGTCGGCCTCAACACGGATGAAGGACCGCTCGACGGCATTGGCGGCGCGCCAGCACTGCTCCCAGTTGTGGCCGGTTAAGTCGGGAAAGGCCTTAACGAGGTCCGGCCACCAGGCTTTCCAGAAAGCATGGCCGCGGCCCACCCGGTTCTCCCAAAGGCGGGACTGGGACTCGTGAATACCGAGGGAAGCTGCCTGGCCCAGCGGGGTGCCGAGCTCTTTTTCAGGAAGGCCCTGGTCGTAGAGGCCGTGGCCGGCTTCGTGGAGAACGCCGTAGAGGGAGACCATGAAATCCGTCTCGTCGTAGCGGGTGGTCATGCGGGTGTCGTGGGGGCCGAGCCCGGAGCAGAAGGGATGGGTGCTGGTGTCGAGTCGGCCGGCGGCGGTGTCGAAGCCGATTTTTGGGAGCAGGGATTGCAGAAACTTTTCCTGATCCGCGCGGGGATAGTGGCCGGATAGGTTTTTGCGGGAGGGAGGGGCCGGAATGGCGAAAGCCTTTTCGGCGATGGCGACAAGGCGAGGCTGAAGTTTTTCAAAAAGAGCGGCGACCTCTTTGGTTTTCCAGCCGGGCTCGTAGCCTTCGAGAAGGGCGTCGTAGGGTTGGTCGGGGTAGCCCCAGAGGTCGGCCATACGACGAGAAAGAGTGAGGAGTTTTTCGAGATGGGGAGCAAAAGAGGGGAAGTCGGACTTTTTTCTGGCTTCGACCCAGGCGGAGCGGGCGAGGCCGCTGGCTTGTTCGTTTTCCTCGACAAGGGCGGCGGGGATTTTGGTGGCGCGGTTGTAATCGTGGCGCCAGCGGGCAAGGCAGGCAGCCTCCGGGCTGGCGGGGTCGGGTTGGGCGGCCTCACAGGCGGAAAGCCAGTCGCCGACTTCCGGCGCGGTGGCGAGGCGGTGGGCGAGGCCAGCAATTTGGGCGGATTGTTCTGCGCGAAAGGAGTGGGATTTGGGGGGGAGCAGGGTTTCCTGGTCCCAACCGAGGAGGCCGCCGGTGGCGCCGAGCAGAGCCAGTTCCCGTCCCCGGGCGCGGAGTTTCTGGTAGGGCTCAGGTAGGGCGGGCATGCGTGGATGATGGGACAAATTTTCCCGTCATGAAACG
>CAZWQT010000063.1:0-8248 GCA_964635945.1 uncultured Akkermansia sp.
AGAGCATTATCATTCTCGGGGCGGGCGCGATCGGAGTGGAGTTTGCCTATTTCCTAAATTCATTTGGAACGAAGGTGACTCTGGTGGAAATGAAGCCGAGGGTTTTGCCGGTCGAGGACGAGGAGATTTCCGATCTGCTGGGCAAACATCTGGCCAAACAGGGAATCACCATCCTGACCGATACCGCGATGGAGAGTGCCACCGCCTCGGCTACCGGGGTGAAGGTGAAAATGGGCGGGAAGAACGCCAAGACGATCGAGGCGGACGCGTTGCTTTGTGCGGTGGGGGTACAAGCCAATCTGGAGGGCGCGCTGGATGCGGGGGTGAAGCTGGAACTGGACCGCGGGTACGTGAAGACGGATGCCCGCTATAAGACATCCATGTCTGGGGTATTTGCCGCCGGGGACATCATTGGCCCGCCGTGGTTGGCACACGTGGCTTCCTTTGAGGCAATTGAGGCGGTGAACGGGATTTTTGACGCCAAGTACCAGCCGAAGAAGGTGACGACATTCCCGGGTTGCACCTACTGCCAGCCTCAGGTTGCCAGTATCGGACTGACCGAGGCGGCGGCGAAGGAGAAGAAGCTGAAGTTCAAAGTGGGCCGGTTCCCGTACCGGGCGAGCGGCCGGGCGGTGGCTAGCGGCGATTCCGAGGGGCTGGTGAAGATCCTGATTGGGGAGCCCCACGGGGAGATCATCGGTGCTCACATCATCGGGGCAGAGGCGACGGAGCTGATTGCGGAGGTGGGGCTGGGCATGACGCTGGAAGCCACCGCGGATGAGATTGCCCATACGATCCACGCTCATCCGACCCTGACCGAGATGATCAAGGAAGCGACCGAAGCAGCCGTCGGCCACGCGATTCATATTTAGTTTGGGTTTTAAGCCCCGCGGCAAGAATCTTGAAGGGGTGGAAAGTGGAAGGCGGGAGGTGGAAGAGGGGTTCCAGTTTTAAACTTAGGTAGGGCGGGATCGATGATCCCGCCTCGTCGACAGATACAGGAAAATGGTTTTAAGTTAGGCGGCCTCATCGAGGCCGCCCCACCTGTGTTGAAAAACCACCATGAACCGTAAAGTACCTGTCACCCTGACGATTGCCGGATCGGATAATTCCGGCGGGGCGGGGATTCAGGCGGATCTCAAGACATTCACGCGCTATGGGGTGTACGGCACCACGGCAGTCACTTGTGTGGTGGCCGAGCATCCGGGACGGGTTTCCCGGATCACCGCCGAGCCACCTTCGATGGTGGCGGAACAGATCCGCTTGGTGTTCGAGGCGTTTCCAGTGGCGGCCGCAAAGACGGGGATGTTGTTTTCCGCCGGGATCATCCGAAGTGTCGCCCGGGAGATGCGCCGTCGCAAAAAAACAAAACTTGTGGTGGATCCAGTGATGGTGGCAACCAGCGGGGCAGCCTTGTTGAGGCCGGATGCTGAGCGGGCCTTGGCGCGGGAACTATTTCCCGTGGCGGCCGTGGTGACGCCGAATCTCGACGAAGCGGCTCGGCTGCTGGGTCGGAAACTAAAAACCCCGCAAGCGGCGAGGGAAGCGGCGTTGGAACTGGCACGAAAGTGGAAGGTACCGTTTCTGGTGAAGGGAGGTCATCTCAAGCTAGGCACCGCGGCGGACTATCTGGCCTGGCCCAATGGGAAAACCCGGGTTTTTTCAGCCCGCCGCATCAGGGGGGTGGAGACTCATGGGACGGGCTGCACGTACTCCGCCGCCATCTGTGCGGGATTGGCAAAGGGTCTCTCCTTGGAACCAGCGGTGGCCAAGGCCAAGGGCTTCATCACGCGCGCGATCCGCCAACACCTGAAGATTGCTCGGTATACACCTCTCAACCATCTGATGGCATGAATTCGGTTGAGCCGGTTAGGCGACCGCTGGTCCTGGTGGCTGTGGCTGGGCTCACGGGAACCCTGCTCGGCCTTTTTCTGGTGCCAGCGCCGCTGATTTGGACGGCTTTCTCCCTGCTTTTCGCGGTGGCGGGGTGGTGGGGCCCCCACAAATTCCGGACACCGGCGATCTGGCTGTTTGTGGTTGGGGTCTTTTCCCTTTATGCCGGGGCGAGGTCTTTTGCTCCGGCGGTCGACTCCCTGCGAGCGAGGGCGGGAACTGAAGGAGGGACGGCGATCCTGCAAGGTTGGATCGCCGAGCTACCGGCAGAGCGCATTTGGGACGATGGCAAGAAAGCGCTCGAGACGGAGATGGTCGTAGATTCCATTCAGGGGGAAGCCGACTGGGAAACGTGTCGCGGGCGAGTGGCGATGAGGATCGAGCCTTCCAGCGAGCCATGGCCGCGGGTGGGGGATCGCATCCGGGCGGCCGGTTTCCTCAATCTTCCGGACAAGCCGAAGAACCCCGGAGAATTCAACCGCCGGACCTGGTTGCGATCCCGGGGAATCGACTACCAGTTCCGCGTGCGAGCCGAGGAGATGCAGATTTTGGGACCCCAACCGGGTGCTTGGCTGGCCCGGACCACCGGGGCCCTACGTGCGCACATGATCCGGGCTACCTCAGTCGGATTGGAAAAAGATCCCGAGGCGGCCGGGTTGATCGCCGCGATGCTTTTCGGGTACCGCGATGGGGTCGGGGAGGATCTGCGGGAAGATTTCCGGAAAACCGGAACGTTGCACCTGTTTGCGGTCAGTGGCCAAAATCTGGCCGTGGTGGCGGGTCTGCTCCTGTGGATTCTGGCCCTGACCGGGGCGGTTCGGTGGCGGTGGGCCTGGCTGACGCTACCGGCGGTTTTTCTCTTTTGTTTGGCGACCGGTATGGAGGCCAGTGCCCAGCGGGCCTTTGTGATGATTTCGGTGCTCTATTTGGGGTGGATTCTGGGCCGGCCGATGGATCCGGCGAACTGGCTGGGGGTGGCCTTGTTGGCTCTGCTCTGGTGGGATCCGGGTCAGGTTTTGGACCCAGGGTTTCAGCTCTCCTTTCTCGTGGTGGCAGGATTGATGACATTCAGCGGACGGTGGCAGGAGAAACTGGTCCAGATCGGACGGCCTGACCCTTGGATTCCCCGAAGGCTGGTGGCACCGGTGCGGGAATGGATTTTTCGCGGGTGGGTGGCGTTGGCGACGTTGATCGCCGCCTCGGCGGCAGCTTGGGTGGGGTCGCTTCTCCCGGCAATCCTGCTCTTCCATCAGATTACTCCGGTGGCGTTGGTGGCGAATCTGGCGGCCGCTCCCCTCGCGGGTGCCGTCACCGGGTTGGCGGCAATTTCCTCCATGGTGGCGGTCCTTTCGATGAGCTTGGCCATGGGGATCAATCTGGTGAATGCCAAGCTGGTCCATCTGTTGGCATCCGTCTTGGGCTGGCTGGCCACCTGGCCGGCGGGACAGTTCGCTGTGGCCGACCCCAGGGCATGGATGGAAAAAGCTGCGTGGGTCCAAGTGGTGGCAGTGGAAAACTCGGCACCCACCCTCATTTCCGGAAATGACGGCAAGTGGCTGATCGATCCGGGATCCAGGCGAGCCTGGGCCTACACCGTGAAGCCCTTTTTACAATGGCATGGAGTGAACTCCCTTGAGGGAGTGATTTTAACCGCTGGAATTTCCGAACGCCTGGGGGCGGCAAGTCAATTGGCACGGGCGATGCGGGTGGGATGGTGGGCCGAGACCGGCACAGCCATGCGTTCGCCGGCTTTGAAAAGTTGGCTGGTGGAGTTGGAGAAAAGAAAGGAGGGAAAACAGTTCTGGCGGGCGGGAGAGCAGGTCCGTCTGGGGCTGGACTGGAAAGCCCGGGTGTTCTGGCCACCGGCCTCGGGCGGAAAAGGACGGAGTGAGGAAGACGGGATGGTATTGCTACTCGAGCAGGGGGAGGCGCGGTTGCTTTGGGCGGGGTCGATCTCCGGCGAAGTGGAGCGGGAACTGATCCTTGAGCATGGGGCCGGGTTGAGGGCCGGCGTTTTGGTGCAAGGTCCAGCCAAGGAAGGGGAAGCGAACCTCAGTCGGGATTGGTTGGAAATGGTTCAGCCGAAAACAGTGGTGCGTTGGTCTCGGGCGCTGGAGGAGGACCCGTCCTTGTCCGTCGATTTTGCCGAGCAGGCGTGGGTGGAGGGGATTGAGCTTCTGAAATTACAAGAAACGGGCTGTCTGATGTTCAAGCCGGTGGAAGGTGGAAAGTGGAAGGTGGAAAGGTGGAAAAAATAGGATTTTGGATTTCAGATTTCGAATTGTAATTCAGGAAAAGCGGAAAGCGGAAAAAGCTATGGCCTTTCAAGGCTGAGCGAGTGGCCGCGACGGAGCGCGTCCCTACAGATGAAAAGAGGGCTTAACCCATCTTCCATCCCCGATCTGGATGCTCATCGCTGTGGGGAGATGCGCTGCTCAATTACCGTGGTGTCGGTGTCGGCGTAGACGGGGATGGGTTCGCCATCGGGCATCCAGTCATTTCCGGGGCCACCTCCGCGGATGAGGTGGATGGTAAAGGTGCCGTAGCGGAATTTCAGGTGGGCGAGGATGGGGAGGCGGCGGTCGTCATCGGTCATCCAGAGATCCAGCCAGCCCTGATGGCGACGGGAGGCACCCACGGGTTCACAGCGGAGCTGAATCAAGCGGCGGGGCTCACGATCCTCCAGTTCGATCTCCCCGATCTCGGTGCAGGTCATTTTTCCGAAAAGGGGCTCCTTGTTTTCCAGGATGTTCCAGGTGACCGACTCACCCTTTTTCCAGGGGTGGGCGCGTAGGTGGTATAGCATCGATCCAAAGTCCTCGCAGGAGCCTTCGGGCAGGTCGAAGTTCTCCTCCGGCCTGTCGGGACCGGGCCAGAAGCGGCCCAGTTTCACGGAGTACTCGGGGACGGTTTTGCGAACGCGGACGTTGCCGCCCTCGCTCCGGTCCTGTCGGTACTCGAGAGAGCGCCAAGGCTTGATTTGGGTGAGGGAGAGGAAGCGGCTGCGGATGGGGTAGAAGGCCTCGATCGGGCCGCGGGAGCGGAGGTAGAGGTCGAACTTCTGGATTCCATCCTTGCCGGGCTCGGTGGTGGCCGTGAAGGTGCCCTCGGCGGCGTGGACGATCCCCCATTCGATCAAATAGGTGAGTTTTTCCCCTTCGGGCCAGGGGAGGGGTTCGGCAAGTAAACGGAAGGATCCAAACAACAAAGCCGCGATTGCGCAGATCAGGTGTTGAGGGTTTTTGCCATTCGTCATGGAGGGAGTTGAAAACGGGGAACATCCCCATTTTTATTTGGACGCGGTGTTCCAGACGCCGAGCCAGTCCTTGGGCGGGGGAGTGCGGGCAAAGTTGGCGATACGGGTGAGGAACTCAAGGGAGGGGCCATCATGTTCCTTGATCTTGAGACATTCGCGAAATGCGGCCTCGGCCTCTTTCCATTTTTGTTCCCGGTAAAGCTGCAGGGCGTCGGCGTAGACGTTGTTAAGCTTGGCGATGGAAGGATCCAAGGCCCCCTGGAGGGCTTGGAGCTCGAAAATGCGGACGGGTTCGACCTTGCCGAACACGGTGACGAGGTCAATTTCCCGGGCTTCCACCTCGCTTTCAGCCAACCGGTAACATTCCTCATTGAGGAGAATACTGGTCCCATAAATCTTGTTTACCCCTTCCAGGCGGGAGGCGATGTTGACGGTATCCCCGATGACGGTGAAGGATTTGGTGGTCTCGGAACCCACCGTCCCGATGACGGTCTCACCCGTGGCGAGGGCCATGCGGGCGTGGAACTTCGGCACATTCCGGCGGAGGCCGGTGATTTCGGAAATTTCCCGGCTGATCTGGTGGAAGGATTGGAGGAGATCCAGGCAGGCAAAGCAGCCATCCCGCGCATGGGTTTCCCCTTCGGAGAAGGGGCTGGCCCAAAAAGCCATGACGGCATCGCCGATGAACTTGTCGACGATCCCGTGATGGGCGCGAATACCCTCGGTCGAAGCGGTGAAATAGCGGTTGAGGAGGCGGACGAGGTTGGCGGCGGTGAGTTGCTCCCCGATGCCGCTGAAGTTGGCGATGTCGGAGAAGAAAATGGTGACCTTGCGGCGTTCGGCCACCTCTTTGAGCTGGCCGGTAGTGGCATCCACGACGTTGGCAACGATGCGGGGATCGAGGAACTGGCCGAAAGCCTCCCGAAGCTTTTCCTTGGACTTGAGCTGCTCGACCATGGTGTTGAAGGAGGTGGTAAGGTCGCCGATCTCGTCGTGGGAAGTCACGGGGAGGGGATCGGAAAGTTCACCCTCGGCGGTTTTGCGGAATGCGGCGGCGAGGCGGCGGAAGGCGGTCTGGAGGCGGCCGGTGATGACAAGGAAGACCAGAAGACCGAGAACCCCGGCAAGGGCGAAAAGGGCCAGGTTGGCTCGAATGACATTTTGGATGTTCTGGTTGGTTTCCTCCAGGGATGCCGCCGCAAGTTCGCCCGCTTTGGTGCGGACCCGGGTATAGATGGGGTTCAAGTCTTCGTACCGCAGCATTTCCGTCAGGGCTTTTTTGGCTTCCGCATTTTTTCCTTCCACGGCCAGATCGATGGCCTCCAAGGCAAACTTCATGTACTCCTGAGTTCCTACTTCCAGGGTGCGGACCGTCCCAATTAATTTGGCCATGCCGAGGCGATCCGAAACATCGTTTCGCTCGTCGTTGCTGCCCCGCTCCGCCAGCTCCACGGCCTCCTTGAAGATGCGGGTCACGGTGCCTCTCAGCTCGTGGGCTCTTTGCTGCCACCTCAGCGCGGCTTCCGGGGCGCGGTCACCGTTTACCACCTGGTGGGCAAGAATTTCGATCTCGAAGGTGTAGATATCGAGCTCGTTCATGCCCTGGGTCAAGGGAAGGTGGTATTCCTTGATCGCAGCGAGCTCCATGGATGAGTCCTCAATTAAGAACAGCGTGATGCCCAGGGCGCCGGCAAAAAGGATCAGCAGGGCAACCACGCCCGACATGATTTTGGCTCGCAGGGACGCTCCCATCATTTAACCATACAGGGCTCAGCGCGCCGTTTCGAGGCGGGAAATCCGATGAGGATGAGGTGGAAGGATTAGGTCTTGGCAGACCGAACGAGCCAGATCCCTTCCTCGCCGCGGGGGTCGAGGAAGCGAGCCAGTTTTTTGAGGCTGGCGAGGCGGATCCAGGCCTCCACCTGTGCGGCGGTAGGGCGACGGGAAGAGAAGACGGTGATGGTACTTTTAGGTGAGACCCACCGAGCCTCGATTCGGGCCAGGCTTTTTTGCCGGGGATCGGGGTGGATGGAAAAATCCAACCGACCTGCGGGGAGCTTGGGGCGGTAAGCCTGCACGGCCACCTCCAGCCATCGGCGGGTGGGAAGATTGTCGTATTGGCATAGGACCCGGTGGGCACCGGCGAAGCCGGATCTTCCCGGGGCGAGGTTGGCGCTGAAAAGGAGGAGATCGCCGGGCTTCATGCGTTGTGCGATGCGTTGCAAAAGGGGAGAAGGAGCGAGGTTTGGAAGTACGCCGAAGAGGGTGAGCAGCTTGATGGAGGAAGGCGGGAGGTGGAAGGCGGGAAGGGGTTTCAAAAGGTCGATTTTGAAGGATCTTTTGTGACGGGCAGGGAGATGGCGGGCGGCGCGGCGGGCCAGGGTGAGGTTGGTGTCCGCGGTGAGGAGGAAAGCGGGGGGCGGGATTTTTTTGAGGAGCATGGACTCCTTGATTCCATCGGCACAACCGAGGGCGATAAGGGAGTAGGGGCCCTTGAGATGGCGCCGGATCAGCAAAGCCGGCTTTTGATAAAGCCGGCGAACGACCGATCGGTGTAGGAAGGGTGAACAGGTGAGATGGACCTTTTTCCAGAGGCGGCCCAAAGCGGGGGTGGAGTACAAGGCGGAGGCAGGAAGTTCGGGACTCGACCGTTGAGGAGCAGGTTTTGGATGCACGGGGAGTCGTGAACGTACCACGTGAATGTGAACAAAAACACCCTCGCCCAGACCTCTGTTGCCAGAAGGCTGGGCGAGGGGGTCTCCGAAACCCGGATTCGCTAGGCGAGACGGACGAGGCCGCCGTTGCCGACGAGATTCCGGAAGTATTCCGGGAAGTTTTCTTCCTTGAGCAGGCGTTTGCGGAGCTTGGCGAGGGCGCTGTTCTGGATCTGACGGATGCGCTCCCGGGTGACATGGAGCTGCTCCCCGACTTCCTCGAGGGTGCGCTCCTTACTGTCGCCCAGTCCGAAGCGGAGCTGGAGAATCTGGAGTTCGCGCGGGTTAAGGAAGTGGAGGCAGCGGGCGACCGCATCGCGCAGGTCATCCTTGGTGTGCTCCTCCGTGGGGTCCACGGCCTCCGGATCGGCCAGAAGGTCGACCA
>CAZWQT010000064.1:0-8197 GCA_964635945.1 uncultured Akkermansia sp.
CAAGGCAAAGTGACGGGGGTGAAACTGAAGGACACGGCCACGGGAAAGAGCACGGTGTTGTCCTGCGCGGGAGTTTTTGTGGCCATCGGCCATGTTCCCAACACGCAAATTTTTCAGAAAAAAATCAAAATGGATGAAGCCGGTTATCTGCAGCTGGGGCCGGGCAGCCGGACGAATATGGAGGGAGTGTTTGGGGCGGGGGACTGTGCCGACAAGGTGTATCGGCAGGCCATCACGGCGGCCGGCATGGGTTGTATGGCCGCGATCGACGCGGAACGTTATTTGGCGGGAGGCTGAGGAGCCGGGGCCGCCGCCGGCATCGGGGTCGGCACTGCGGCGGATGGAGGCGGAGGAAGTTTTTCGAGCAGGCTGCGGGCCTCGGGCAGGAAGGCGCTGCCGTTGTTCTCCGCCAAGACGTCGTTGAGAACCTGGCGGGCGGCCTCGGGCCGGTTTTCCTGGATCTGAATCCGGGCGAGGCCGACGGCGGCCGCAGTCCGGAAGGAGTCTGCCGGGCGCTCGGTGATGATTTTGAGATAGAGGGACTGCGCGGCGGCGCCGTCCCCGGCGAGGGCCAGCTGGTTCGCTTGGCCGAAGCGGGCGGCGGGGAGGAGGGGGTGTTTGGGGAATTCACGGGAAAATTTCTCGTAAAGACCGGCGGCTTTGCGGTGATCCTTTTTTAAGGAGGCATCCTCCGCCGCATTCAGGATGGCCAAGGCGGTGGCGGGCTGGCCGGGATAGTCGCGAATCAGCTTTTCCCAGGTTTCCGCCCCAGGGGCAGAGGCGAGCAGGCGGGAGGCCTCCGTCCGGGCCTTTTCCGCTTTGGAGAACTGCCAAAGAACCAAACCGACTCCGGCGGCCACAGCCAGAACCACCGGCACGATCGTCTTGGCGGAGAGCCAGGAGGGCGTTTCCGCGGGTAGGACCATGGGCTCTTCTGCGGGGATGGGTTGGTGCTCGGCCATAAAAGGAGGCGTTAGAATGGTCGGACTATCGGTTTACGGCAAGCCGACAGCGGGGGTTGGGTGCGACCTGTGTCCAAATCGGGGGAGGGATCGAGGTGGATTAAATGGGGTGCCGCCAACCCTTAAATAACCGGGCTTGAGGATCAAGGATTTGGCGAAAAAAGGCGTTGACGGTAGTGGTATGCAGTGGGTAAAAATGGGTAATCGAGGTGAATAGTGTTTATTTATGGATAACAAGGACATAGGAAGATGAAAGAGGCCTATACAGACAGGTTTGAGTTTTCCTTGGACGACAAGGGCCGGGTTTCCGTGCCCGCGGAGTGGCGGGGTGAAGCTTTTGAGAAGAGATTTCTCGTTCTTCCCTCGGAGGAAGGTTGCCTTCGCGTTTATCCCGCTTCGTTCCTGGGCCGGCAGTTGGAAAAACTTTCCGCCGAGGGCGTTACCTCCACCGACGTGCGTCGCAAGAGCCTGGAAAAACTCGCCAGCGTGATGCAGGCCGCCGAGCCCGACCAGCAGGGTCGCATCATGATCCGGGAAAAATTCCGCCAGCACGCCGGCCTGAATCGCCAAGCCGTCATGGTCGGACGACTCGACCATTTCGAAATCTGGGAGCCGCGCCGCTGGCAAAAAGTCGCCCCGCCCGCTCTCACCTTCGAAGAATTGGCCAAGGAGGCCGGCCTATGATGATTCAATTGGCGGCCACTCCCGGCGCCACCCTGCGGCCCTGGAAACCCGCCTCCCCGGATGTTTCTGCCCTTTTCCACTCCCACGACTCCGATCGCCGGCGGAAGTTCCGCCGGGAGGTGGCGCGGCGGTGGGATCTCCTCCAGTTGGAGGAGGAAAGGAAACCAACCGGCCGCCGAGGCTGAATTCGGCGGACGGGCCCGGGAGGCACGCGCCGCTGGATCCGCGCGTGCGTCCCTGGAGGACAACATGGACTGGAAACAGATGATGCGTAGCAAGCTGGCGTTTGGATTTTCCTGCCGGAGAGACGAATCGGGCCGCCTGGAGGGTCACGGGATCGTGAAACTCCCGAAACGAAACCCTTACGAACTGATCGGCCTCCGCCGGCCGGTGCGCCGCGAGGTGCTCCGGCTCCGCCCGGCCGCCTGAACGGGTGGAACACGTCCCGGTCCTCCTCGACGCGATCATGGAGATGCTTCAACCCGCTCCCGGACGCACGGTGATCGACGCGACTTTTGGTCGCGGCGGACATGCCCGCGCGCTCCTGGGGAAGGGGGCCCGCGTGATCGCTCTCGACGTGGATCCGGACGCCCAAGCCGAGGCGGAAAAACTTTCCCGCGAATCCGGCGCGGACCGCTTTCGTTTTGTCCGAAAAAACTTCGGCCATCTCGCCGAGGTCGTTGCGGAAGAGGGCCCGGTGGACGGTCTGCTGCTCGACCTTGGGCTCTCCTCACCGCAGCTCGACCGCGCCGAGCGTGGCTTCAGCTTCCAGCAGGCCGGCCCGCTCGACATGCGGATGGATCCGGCCCAGGGCG
Source organism: uncultured Akkermansia sp. (assembly GCA_964635945.1). Taxonomy (GTDB): domain Bacteria; phylum Verrucomicrobiota; class Verrucomicrobiia; order Methylacidiphilales; family Verrucolacustridaceae; genus Verrucolacustris. The sequence goes on from CAZWQT010000064.1 coordinate 2,462, forward strand.
AATCCGCCGCTGAGCTGGTCAACCGCCTGCCCGAGCCGGAGCTACGGCAGCTTCTCCGGGACGGGGGGGAAGACCGCGATCCTGGCCGGATCGCCCGCGCCATTGTTCGCGCCCGTCCGTTGCGCACCACCACGGATCTCGCCCAAGCCGTCATCCGGGCTACCCAGGCCCCTCGTCCCGGGGCGAAACATCCGGCCACCCGGACCTTTCTGGCCATCCGCCGGGCCGTGAACCGGGAGGGGGCGATGCTCGATCAGGCCCTCGCCGCCGTCCCGCACGCCCTCAAGACCGGCGGCCGTCTGGCCGTCCTCACTTACCAATCTCTCGAGGACCGGGTGGTGAAGAACTGGATCCGGGATCATGCGGAGGAGGAAAAGCGTCAGCCCGGCATGGCTTTCGGCCAGCCGAATGCGGAGCGCTGGGTGAAGTCGCTGGGGGAGGCCGTTCCGTCCGAAGAGGAGATTTCCGCCAACCCGCGGGCCCGCAGTGCTCGTCTCCGTGGAGCCGAAAGAATCGGCGGAGGGGCTTCATGAGCCGCAATCAGATCCGGCGTACCAATGAGGTTGGCGGCACCAACCTGGTCCGTTTCCTTCTCGGGGCAGGCGTGACCACCTCCCTCGTCGTGGTGTTTGTCCTGCTCCACGTCACCAATATCCGCGCCGCCACCGAGCTGAAAAAACAGGAGACCGCCCATGCCCGCCTCGACGATCTGGTGAGGTCTGCCCGCCTCCAGGCGGAGAAACTTCGCTCGCCCCGTCATCTTTCCGAGCGCTCGGCCGAGATGACCCTCGGTCTGGTGAGTGTTAGCCAGTTGGAAATCGTGGAGGCGCCCGCCCGCCGGTCCTCGGCCTCCACCGATATCGCCCGGGAAGGAGGCCGATGAACCCCCGCTCCCGGATCCTTGCGGTCACCGTGGTTCTGGCCATCGCCTTCACCGCTGTTTCCGCCCGGCTGATCTACATCCAGATGGTCAAACAGCACGACTACCGGGAGGAGGCGATCCGTCTCCACACCAGCGGGGAACCCGTCCCGTCCCAGCGTGGCTCCATTCTCGATGCGGGCGGCCGTGTTCTCGCGCAAAGCGTTCCGCGGATCGAGGTCCGGCTCGACGGCAAAATCCTTTCCGAGCGTCCCCAGGAACTTCCCACCCTCGCCACGCTCCTCGGGGTCTCCGCGGAATGGCTCCGCGGCCAGATCGATGCCCAGAACCGTTACCAGAAAATCGCCGATGGCGTGAATGCGGATCTCGAGGGGAAGCTCCGTGCGGCCCAGCTGCGCTCCGTCCGCCTCGAGCGAAAAACCACGCGCGATTACCCCAACGGCACGGAAACCTCCCAGGTCCTCGGTTTCGTCAACCTCCGGGACCAGAGCGTCGGCTCGGACCGGACCGTCAGCTTTGAAACCGGCGAAGCTGGCATCGAAAAGGCGATGGACCGCTATCTCAAGGGCGTGGCCGGGGAGCGCCGGATCATCCGGGACGCCAAGCGCCGGGAGATTCCCTACTTCCGCCTTTCGGACCGGCCCGCCCGCGACGGCTACCATGTCGTCCTCACCATCGATCAGGGGATCCAGCACATCGTCGAGCGGGAAGCCGACCGCCTCGTCGAGCAGGTTCAGCCCGACAATCTCCACATCCTCATCGTCCGCCCCGCCACCGGGGAAATCCTTGCGATGGCCAGTCGGCCCACCTTTGATCCGAATCACCGCGAATCCTTCCAGCCGGAGGCGATGAAGGAGCGTGCGATCGCCGATGCGTACGAGCCCGGTTCCACTTTCAAGATTGTCACCCTCGCCGCCGGCCTGAATGAGGGGGTGGCCGACCTGGGCAGCACCTTCTTTTGTGAAAACGGGCAGATGATGATGGCCGGCCACTGGTTGAAGGACCATGAGCCTTACGGCCTGCTGACCCTCCGCGAAATCATCGCCAAATCGAGCAATATCGGCATGGCCAAGCTGGCGGTGTTGCTCGGGGAGGAAAAACTTCATCACTACGGCCGCCTGTTCGGCTTCGGGGTCAAGGCCCAAAAGGGCGAGGGAAGTTTGCCCGGCGAAGTGGCCGGAACGCTTCACCCCATGAAAAAGTGGACGAAAGTCTCGCTGACCCGCTTTCCGATGGGCTATGAGGTCGCCGTCACCAACCTCCAGATGGCCCTGGCCTATGCGGCCATCGCCAACGGGGGAAAAAGAATGGAGCCGCGGCTGATCAAGGCGGTGGTCGACCGCGACAACCGCGTCGTCATGCAGTTCCTGCCCAAGGTGGTCTGCCAGGTGGTCCGTCCCGAGGTGGCCAAGCAGGTGACGGAAGCCCTGCGCGGGGTGGTTTCCGACGAGGGCACCGCCGCCGAAGCGCAGGTGCCGGGTTTCGAGGTGGCCGGCAAGACCGGCACCGCCCAGAAGTACACGCCCCAAGGTTACGTCAACCAGTACCGGGCCTCCTTCATCGGTTACCTCCCCGCCCAGAAACCCGAGTTCGTCGTCTCCATTCTCGTCGATCATCCGAAGGGGAAGAAGTACTACGGCGGCCAGATCGCCGGTCCGGCGTTCCGCGAAATCGCCACCCACGTGGCGGAGCAGCTCAACCTGAACCGGACCTCGGTCGTGGCCCGGCGGGAGGCCCCCTGAAGCTCACCGAAATCATGGATGGTGTGAAAGTGCGTTCCTGGGAAGGTCCGCAGCAGGCGGAAGTGTCCTCGCTGGCGTATGATACCCGGGGCGTCTCGCCTGGCTCCGTCTTTTGCACCTGGAAGGGTCTCCAGCGGGATGGTCATGCCTTGGTGCCGGATGCGATCGAACGCGGCGCCGTGGCCGTCGTGGCCGAGAAACGTCTCGCCGATCTCTCCGTTCCCAACATCCGGGTGGAGAGCGGCCGCCGCGCCCTCGGTCGCATGGCCGCCAACTTCTATGGTCATCCTTCCCGCCATCTCCAGGTCGTCGGCGTGACCGGCACCAATGGAAAGACTTCCACCTCCACCTTGTTGCAGGCGCTCTTCGAGGCGGGCGGCCTTCGTTGTGGTCTTCTCGGCACGGTTGCGAACGATACCGGTCACGGTCGCGCCCCGGCGCGGCATACCACGCCGGAAGCGCTGGACCTGCAGCAGCTGCTCGCCGAGATGCGGGAGAACGGCTGTCGCGCCGCCTCCGTGGAAGTCAGCTCCCACGCTTTGGAGCAGGGCCGGACGGAGGGGGTTGATTTTGCCGGGGCGATCTTCACCAATCTCGGCCGCGATCACCTCGACTACCACGAGACGATGGAGGCGTATGAGGAATCCAAAGCGTTGCTTTTCCGTGGTCTCCGGCCCGGGGCCTTCGCCGTGGTGAACCTGGAGGATCCATGCGGAGTGCGGATGGCGGCCCGTTGCGCGCCCGGCGTCCGAATCCTGCGATACGGCCTGGAAAAAGGGGATGTTCGTGTGGCCGATCTGAAGATGGGCATCCAGGGTTCGTCGTTCCGCCTGGTGACGCCCGAGGGGGAATTTCCCGCCACGCTGCCGTGGCTCGGGCGCTTCAACGTTTCCAACGCCCTTGCCGCCGCCGCCGCGGCGATCCTCGCCGGCGTGCCTTCCGAAACAGTGGCCGCCACTCTCGGCCGTGCTCCCGCCGTGCCGGGGCGGATGGAAGCGGTGCCTGGCTCCGGGGATATCACCGTCCTGGTGGACTACGCCCACACCGCGGACGCGGTGGAGGCCGTTCTCGCCACGCTTCGTCCCATCACGCGCGGTTCCCTTTGGATTGTGCTGGGGGCCGGCGGGGACCGCGACCCCGGGAAGCGTCCCAAGATGGCCGCCGCTGCCGCCCGTCTCGCCGATCGGGTGATCCTGACCTCCGACAATCCCCGTAGTGAGGAGCCCGCCGCGATTCTCCGCGGGATGGCCGCCGGCCTGCCGAAAGGTGCCTCCGCGCAGAAAATCGAAAACCGGGCAGAGGCGATTCGCACGGCCGTGCGGTCCGCTGGTTCCGGGGATGTCGTCCTCGTCGCCGGGAAGGGTCACGAGGAGACCCAGGAGATCCGCGGTGAAAAGTTTCCGTTTTCCGACCGGCGCGAAGTGGAGAAAGCCCTCGCCGAAAGGAGCCGCGCGTGAAGCCGCTCTCCCTTTCCACCCTCGCGGAGTTGGCCGGCGCCAAGATGGTGCGCGGTTCCGGGGAGCGGGTGGCGTTTGGCGTCGGCATCGACAGCCGCACGATCAAGCCCGGGCAGCTCTTTGTGGCCATCCGGGGGCAGAACCATGACGGGCATGAGCACGTGGCCGCAGCCTCGGAAAAAGGCGCCATCGGAGCCATCGTCTCCCGCGAGGAGGTGGGCAAGGTTCCTGCAGGCTTCGCCCTGCTTCTCGTGAAAGACACGCAGGGGGCGCTGCAGCAGTTGGCCCGCGGCTATCGGCGGCTTCTTTCGGTTCGCGTGGCTTCCGTCACCGGCAGTTCCGGAAAAAGCAGCACCAAGGAAATGCTCGCGGCGGTGCTGGGCACCCTCGGTCCCTGTCATCGCACCCCGGGCAACCTCAACAACCACTTCGGCGTGCCCCTGACGCTCCTCGGGATCGGGGAGCAGGACCGCTGGGCCGTGGTGGAAATCGCCATGAATGCACCGGGGGAAATTGGCCCGCTGGCGGAACTCGCCGGGCCCGAGGCCGGCCTCGTCACCAACATCGGCTGGGCCCACATCGAGGGAATGGGCTCCAAGGAAGCGACCGCCCGGGAGAAGGGCGCCCTTTACCGTGCGCTACCTTCCACCGGTCTGGCGATCTCCAACGCGGATGATCCCATGGAAAAGATCACCCTGGAAGGTTGCCGGGCCCGGGTGGTGCGGGTGGGCCGCCATGAAAAAGTGGATTACCGTCTGGGTTCAATCCGGAGCGACGGCGCCGGGACCCGTTTTTCCCTGGAAGGCCCCCAGGGGCGGGCGGAGATTTCTCTCCCCGTTCCGGGCACGCATATGGCGATGAATGCCGCCATGGCGCTGGCCGCCGGTCTCGAGCTCGGTGCGGAGCCGAAGGCCGCCGCCGAGGCGCTCAACCAAATTCAGTTGCCGGGCGGACGGGTCAAACTCGAGAAGCTCGGCGCGGGTTGGCTGCTCGACGATAGCTACAACGCCAACCCAGACAGCCTCGCCGCCGCCATCGCCACGCTGGAAAGTCTGCCGGGCGAGGGCCGGGCGGTGGCGCTGCTCGGGGCGATGGCGGAACTGGGCTCCTTCAGCCCGATGCTCCATGAGGAGTCAGGCCAGATGATCTCCCGCAGCCGGACGGGTCTCTGTTTTGCCGTTGGGGCGGATGCCAAAGCGCTCGTGGAGGCGGCCCGGCAGGCGCGCCGGGGCGACTGGGCGCGCTGGTTTGCCAACCGCGATGAGCTGCTCGCCGCGTACCGTCGGGAAGCCAAGGCGGACGACCGGATCCTCGTGAAGGGCAGCCGCTCCCAGAAAATGGACCTAGTTGCCGCGGAACTCAGGAAGGGGAGCTGAGCGATGCTGTACTATCTCAGCCTCCTCAGCGACCAGTTCGGTCCGCTCAACGTGTTTCAGTACGTCACATTTCGCACCGTGGGCGCCGCGATCACCTCCTTCCTGTTCTGCCTCTGGATCGGGCCGCACGTCATCGAAGTCCTTCGGCGCCTCAAATTGGGCCAACCGCTCCGCAAAAAGGAGGAAGTGCACAAGCTGGCGGACCTCCATGAAAGCAAACAGGGGACTCCCACGATGGGCGGCGTCCTCATTCTCTTCGCACTCGCCCTGGCCTGTGTCCT
>CAZWQT010000065.1:0-7793 GCA_964635945.1 uncultured Akkermansia sp.
GCGAGCAGATTTTCCCCGCCGCTGGAGAGCCGGCGGATCAGGGTCGGACAGGCACTCGGCCCGAACGCCGGGGCCACTCCCACCACCTCGGCTCCCGCCCGACGCAACCGTTGGGCCGTTTCCTCCCAACCCTTGCCACCGGGCAATGTTCCCTCCCGTCCGGAGGAGAGCATCGCGATCACCGGCAAATGGTGAAGTTCCCGCACCGCGCCAATGGCCAACTCGAGTTCCTCCGGCTCCGAGAAAGATTGCAGGAGAACGGCCTGCACTCCTCCGTCGATCAGCGCCCCCGCCTGCTTGCGGAAAAGATTCTCGATCTCCCTCGCCCCCACACTGTTTCTTTCCGCCGCCGTCAGTCCACTCGGCCCGATACAACCCGCCACCCAAGCCTTGTGCTCACTTGCCTCCCCCAAAGCCAGCTTGGCCGCCTTCCAGTTGATCTCGTTCGCCTTTTCTTCCAGCCCATGCTTCTTGAGGCTGAGCCCGTTGGCGCCAAAGCTGTTGGTGGCGATGAGTTCTGCCCCTGCCTCCAGGTAAGCCCGGTGAGCCTCGCGAATCAGGTCGGGCTCCGTCAGACACAAACCTTCAAAACTCCGCCCCAAAGGGCTGCCTTTTCCATAAAGATAGGCCGCCACGTCCCCATCTCCCACCACCACCCGGGTGGTGATTTGCTCCAAAAGCGTTGCCATTCCCTATTCTTCCACCCACACTACCTTCCGTGAAGCAAAAGGCTGTCATAGGAAAGCGGGAAAACTCACCTAACCCGCTGGACGCCAACATTGAAGAGCTGATCAATGCGGCTGGAATTACCCAGAACCGGCAGATCTTTAAGGACATGATCGCCATAGCTTTGGGGATGGGGTCGGACGGAACCGACCTCGGTGACCTGAAGCAGTTCAAGCGGGTCATGCGGGAAATCCGTGATGCCAACCGGCTTTTCACTCCCTTTAAAGGGGTCAAAAAAATATCCGTGTTCGGGTCGGCCCGCACCTCCCCCAACGCCTCGGCCTGGAAGGCCGCCAACCTCTTTGGAAAGCTGATGCAGGAAGCCGGCTATATGGTCATCACCGGAGGAGGTGACGGCATCATGGGCGCCGCCCAAGCCGGTGCCGGACGGGAACACGGCTTTGCCTTGAACATCGAACTCCCTTTTGAGCAGGAGCCCAACGAGACCATCCGGGGGGACAGCAAACTTTTCACCTTCAAATACTTTTTCACCCGCAAGCTCAACTTCGTGAAACACTCGGATGCCATCGCCCTGTTCCCCGGAGGCTTCGGCACGATGGACGAGGCGTTCGAAACCTTCACCCTCATGCAAACCGGCAAGTCCAACATCATCCCTCTCGTCATGGTGGACGCGCCGCGCGGAAATTTCTGGCGCACGTTCGAGAAGTATCTCCGCGAACACCTTCTGGGCGACGGCCTGATTTCCGAGGAGGACTTCACTCTCTTCAAGATTACGGATGACCTCCAGTACGCCCGGCGGGAAGTTGTGAACTTCTATTATAATTTCCATTCCTACCGTTATGTCGGCGAGATCATGGTGATCCGGTTACAGCGGCAAATCCCCGCCGGGGCCTTGGTCCGGTTGAATGAGGATTTCGTGGATATTCTCAAGCCGGACTCCGTGATCACCACCTGCAGCTCGTACCCGGAGGAAGCCAACGAACCCGAACTCGCCTCCCTCGCCCGCCTCTGCGTCCCCTTTAACCGTAAAAACCTCGGCCGCCTTCGCGCCCTGCTCGACCGCCTGAATCAGTTTTAAGCGGCCATCGCTTGGGCCCGCCTCACCTGCCACCGGGGCTTTTGGAGTTCTGCTTCCCGTACGGCCAACTTCACCCGATCGGACCCCAGCAACGCCCGCAGTTTGCCGATTCCAGCCAAGGTGGGTCTCATCCGCATCTGCGCCCCCGCCTCCATGACCACCTTTTTCCCCTCCGCCTCGACCTCCAAACGGATCGGCACCTCGCCGGCGCAACCCGCCACAATTTCCTTCACCTTCGCCATGGTCTCGCCGGCCAGTTGTTCACGCGCCGGCACCAGGTGAATGTGGGTGACCCACTTTGCCACCGCACTTTCCAGGGTGACGCACTCGGAGGTCCGGAGTCGGATCCGCTCCTCGGCATCGGTGTCCACCGATCCGCCCACCACCAGCGGAGTTCCGACTTTGAGAAAAGTTCCCGCCTCCCGGTAAAGATCCGGAAAAATCATCACCTCCATGCGGCCCGTCTTATCCTCCAGCATCACCCGGGCATACGGTCGCTTGTCCTTCTGGGTCAGCCGCACCTCCACCGCCGTCACCACCCCCGCCATCCGCACCGCCGTACCGGTCTGCATCTCTTCCGGCTCCCCCAGGTTCACCGTCCGAAAAGCCCGCAGATCCGCCTCAAACTCATCGGCCGGATGTCCGGTCACGTAAAAGCCCAGGAGCTCCTTTTCCGCCGCCAGTTTTTCCCGCGGGGGCCAATCCTCAAAGGCATCCGGCGCTTTTTCCCCGCCGGCCTTGGCCTGGGGCGATCCGACCTCTTCCAGACCAAACAAGGTTCCCTGCCCCCGCTCCTTGTCCCGCGAGACCGAGGCCGCCGAGCCCAGCGCCGCCTCCAGCTTGGATGCCAGCCAGGCACGGTTTTTGGAAATGGAGTCAAACGCGCCGCACCGGATCAGGCTCTCCATTGCCTTTTTGTTGATCGCCTTGTACTCCACCCGGGCGCAGAAATCCTCGATCGAGCGGAAAGGCCCGCCGGTTTTGCGCGCCTCGATGGCCGCCTCCACGCAAGCCTCCCCCACATTTTTTACCGCCCCCAGCCCGAATAGAATCTTGCCCGGCTGGACCGTGAACCGCTTCTCACTCGTGTTCACGTCCGGCGGCAGAATCTCGATGCCCATGCGCTGCGCCTCCGCTGTAAAGAGCGCGATCTTGTCCGTGTTGTCCAACTCATGGGAAAGCAAGGAAGCCATGTACTCCGTGGGATGGTTGGCTTTGAGGTAGGCCGTCTGGCAGGCCACCACGGCGTAGGCCGCACTGTGGCTCTTGTTGAAGCCGTAACCGGCAAACTTCTCCAGCAAATCAAAAATCCGCAGGGCCTGGGAGCGCGGAATTTGGTTCACCTTCGCACACCCCTGCACAAACGTCTCCCGCTGCTTGGCCATTTCTTCCGGCTTCTTTTTCCCCATGGCCCGCCGCAACAAATCCGCCTGCCCCAGCGTATACCCCGCTAGCGAACGGGCCGCCGCCATCACCTGCTCCTGATAGATCAACACCCCGTAGGTCTCCGCGCTGATGGCCTCCAGAAGGGGATGCTCGTACGTGAACTGGGACTTTCCCTTCTTCCGCTTCACATACTCGTCAATCAGGTCCATCGGGCCGGGACGATAGAGGGCGATCAGGGCAATCAGATCCTCGATGCCCTTCAAATCAAAGATCTCGCACGTCCGGCGCATTCCGGGCGATTCCACCTGGAACACCCCGATGTTTTCCGCCCGGTTCAGCAGGTCGTAGGTCTTTTTGTCGTCCAAGGGAATTTCCTCCGGCCTCATCTGTTTGCCGGTGGTCTCTTCCACCAACCGGAGACAGTCCTGGATCACCGTTAGGGTCTTCAGACCGAGAAAATCCATTTTCAGGAGGCCGATATCCCCCACCTCGTTCATCGAAAATTGGGTCATCACCGCGCCGGTGTCGTCCCGCGTCAGGGGCAGATAGTCGGTTAAATCCCGGTCCGCGATCACCACCCCCGCCGCATGCGTCCCGCTTTGCCGGACCATCCCCTCCAGTTGCAGGGCCGATTGGATGACCGGCTTCACGGACTCCTCTTCCGCCATCCGCTTCAACTCCGGCACCTGCTTCAGCGCATCGGATAGCTTTGCCCCCGGCACTTTGGGAATCAGATCCGCAATGCGGGAGGTCTCCCCGAAACTCATCCCCATCACCCGGCCCACATCGCGGACAGCCATTTTGGCCCCCATCGTCCCGAAGGTGATGATCTGGGCCACGGCCCGCTCCCCATACTTGTTGCGGACGTAGGCAATCACCTCTTCCCGGCGATCCGGGCAGAAATCCATGTCGATGTCGGGCGGGGAAATTCGCTCCGGGTTGAGAAACCGTTCAAACAGCAGCCCATAACGCAGCGGACATAGATCCGTGATCCCCAGCACATACGAAACCAGGCTCCCCGCCGCGCTGCCTCGACCCGGCCCGACGGCGATGCCCTGCCGCTTGGCATGGTCGATAAAATCCCAAACGATCAGAAAATAACTGATAAACCCGGTCTTCTCGATCACTCCCATCTCAAACTCCAGCCGCTCCTTCAGCTCCTGGTCTGTTTCGGCCCGCGGCCCGTACCGCTTCCGCAGCCCCTCCTGACAAAGCTTGCGGAAATACTGCTCCCGGGTCATGCCCGGCGGCACGGGAAAAGCCGGGAATTTGTTGCCGCCCAGATCCAACTGCAGATCACACCGTTCCGCAATCGCCACGGTGTTTTCGAGGGCCTCCGGAAAGCCGGCAAACAGCGCCGCCATCTCATCGGCCGATTTGAGATAGAACTCCGGACCGTACGATTTCATCTTTCGGTCCGGATCGTTCAACCGGCCGTTGGTCGCGATGCACACCAAGATCTCCTGGGTGATGGAATTGTCCTTCCTCACATAGTGCACGTCATTCGCCGCCACCAGGGCCGTCTTGGTTTCTTGGCCCAGCTTGCGATAAAAGTTCCTTAGCCTCTCCTCCTCCGGGAGGCCGTGGCAATGAATCTCGAGGAAAAAGTTTTCCGGCCCCAGAATTTCCCGGTACTCGCCGACCAGCCGTTTCGCATCCGCCTCCCGCCCCTCCAGGAACGCCGCGGCGACTTCGCTCTTGAGGCAGGCACTCGTCCCGATCAGGCCCGCCGCATGTTTGGCCAGGAGTTTGTGGTCGATCCTCGGCTTGTAGTAGACGCTTTCGAGATGCGCCGCCGTCACCAGTTGAATCAGGTTGCGGTAGCCCTCCAGGTTCCGTGCCAAAAGGAGGAAATGATAGTTCGCATCCTTGCCCCCGGGGGCGGCTTTTTTCTCAAAGCGGTCGCCCGGGGCCATGTAGACCTCGCACCCGAGGATCGGCTTCACCCCGGCCTTTTGGGCTGCCTGATAAAACTCCACCGCCCCGTAAAGGTTGCCGTGGTCGGTCAGCGCCAAGGCCGGTTGGTCCAGTTCCTTGGCCCGCGCCACCAGATCTGGAATCCGGCAAGCCCCGTCCAGAAGCGAATACTCCGAATGGCAGTGCAGATGAACAAAGGGTTTGGCCACAGACTGATAATTTGTGCTGCCCCACAAGCCCTTCCAGCAATTTCCACGGCCGATGGGAACGCGGCGGGGATAAGTGGGCGGAAATTTCTCCCCAGGCTTTTGCATTCGGATCACGAGGAGAAACTTTGGTCGCGGAGTCCGCGCCCAAGCTCCAGACAGCCCAACGACACGACGAAAAACAACCTTCCCTCAAACCCGGTCTTTGGATATGGTTTTCGGATGGTTGAAATTAGGCTCAAGCGCGGCGAGTCGGTCGATAAGGCCCTTCGCCGCCTGAAAAAGAAGCTCGATCGGGAGGGCATCCTCCGCGATGTCCGGGCCCGCCGCTCCCATGAGAAGCCCAGCGTGAAGCGCCGTCGGAAGATGAAAGAGCCCAAAATCAACTTTTACGGCAATTTCTCCCTCTAAGATCTTACCCCCGCGGACGACTGCACTCGATCCGTTCGATTCCTCCCTCGTCGAAGTTCTCCTGCCGCCGGAAAGCCCATTTCGGGGTCACATCCATGTGGTCCCCCAGGCCAGCTCCACCCAGGACCTTGCCCGCAAATCCTCGGAAATTCCTTCCGCCTGGGCGGCGGAAATTCAGACCGCTGGCCGGGGACGCCAAGGCCACACCTGGATCTCGGATCGTCCCCTCGGCCTCTGGTGCTCTGTTTTGCTGGAGCCCGGCGAACCGCAACTCCCACGCCTCTCCCTCATTGGTTCCCTGGCGGCCGCGGATGCGGTCCGCGTCCTCACTCATGTGGAGCCCAGTCTCAAGTGGCCCAACGACCTCCTTTGGAAAAATCAAAAGCTGGCCGGACTGCTGGTCGAAACCGTCGCACGCCCCGGTCGTCTCCCGCTCGCCATTCTGGGATTCGGCCTCAACCTCGCCCACCAAATCTCGGATTTTCCCCGCGATCTCAAAAAAAGCGCGGTTTCCCTGCACCAAGCCTCTGGCCGAATCGTTCCCCGCGCCCAGGCGTTGGCGGCATTTCTCGACGCCCTCCCACGGAGATGGCACCAGCCACCAGGTGAGATCCTGGAGGACTTCCGCGCCGCCTGGTGCCAACAAGGGCGCACCCTGCAGGTTCGTTCCGGTGGCCAGGAATTTACCGGTACGGCCGAGCAGGTGGATGACTCCGGCCACCTGCACCTCCGCCTGGCCAATGGATCTGCCAAGGTGTTTGCCTCCGGGGAGGCCGATTTTCCCGCGTGAACCTCCCTGCCGTTTTGGCAAAGTAACTTCTCCCATGAGTGCCAACCGCATCGATCGCCTTTTTGCCCATCTCCGCTCCCAGAAACGGAAGGCCCTCGTCACCTATCTCGTGGCCGGAGATCCCGACCTCGAATCCACCGCCCAGCTTGTCCCCGCCTTGGCCGAGGCGGGCGCCGATCTCGTCGAACTGGGCGTTCCCTTTTCGGATCCGCTGGCAGACGGAATCGTCAACCAGCTTGGCTCCCAACGCGCCCTCGATGCCGGCACCACGCTGCCCAAGGTCCTCGACCTCATCGCCCGTTTGCGCAAGGAGAAGTGCGACATCCCCCTGGTCCTTTTCACCTACTACAACCCCGTTTTCGCCTACGGCCGGGAAAAGTTTGAGAAAGATGCCGCCCAGGCCGGTGCCGACGGCCTTCTTCTCCTCGATCTTCCGCCCGAGGAGGCGGACACGGACCTTCCTCCTACCGCCACGCTGAGCCGGATCGTCCTCGTGGCCCCCACCACCCCCGCAGCCCGCCTGAAGGAGATCACCCGCCGCGCCTCCGGTTTTATCTACTACGTCTCCCGGGAAGGGGTCACCGGCATGCAACAAAGCCTGCCCGACTCGCTTTCCGACCGGGTCAATCTTCTCAAAAAAACCACGCCGCTTCCCGTCTGCGTCGGCTTTGGCATCTCGAATCCGGAGCAGGCCGGGCAGGTCGCCAAACTCGCCGACGGCGTGGTCGTGGGCAGCGCCATCGTCGATCGGATTGGGAAAATTGGGCGGAGCCCCAAACTCGCGTCTGAAGTGGCATCTTTTCTCCGCCCGCTCGCCCAAGCCGTTCATTCCGCGTGAGCCGGTCCCTGGGCATCGACTTCGGCACCCGCCGGATCGGCCTCGCCCTTTCCGATCCCACCGGCACCCTCGCTTCCCCCCTTCCCTTTTTGGAGAACCGCACCCCGGAAGAAGTGACCAAAAATCTGCAGGAACTGGTCCAAGCCCACGGCGTGGAAACCATCGTCATGGGCATGCCCCGGAATATGGACGGCACCTACGGCCCCTCGGCTGAAAAAGTCCGGAATTTTATCGCTCAAATCCAACCCCATCTTTCCGCCAGGGTGGTCACCATCGATGAGCGTCTGACCACCGCCCAAGCCTCCCGGGATTTATCCCAATTAGGGTTGAATCAGAAGGAATTACGCAAGAAGGTCGACAGCTCTTCCGCGGCTTTAATCCTCCAACAATTCCTTGACCGAAATCACCAGCATCCCTAGTCAATAACGCATGCACCTCGGAGGCAAGTTTGAAAGGTTCGTCCGTGTTTTGATCCGGACT
>CAZWQT010000066.1:0-7763 GCA_964635945.1 uncultured Akkermansia sp.
GGGGCGAAGGGGAAGGTGTTTCTCTCGACGACGCCGTTTTATGGGGAGATGGGTGGCCAGGTGGGCGACACGGGGTGGATCGAGTGGGACGGGAAGAAGGTGAAAGTGGTGGGGACGATCCGTGGGGCGGGGGGTGTGCCGGTCCATTTGACCGAGTCGGTGGTGGAGGCGAAGGGGTCGGTCCGAGTGCAGGTGGATACTGAACGACGGGGGCGGATCGAGGGCCACCACACGGCGACGCATTTGTTGCACTGGGCGTTGCGGAAGGTGTTGGGCGAGGGGGTCCGACAGAAGGGCTCTTATGTGGGGCCGGATCGGCTGAGGTTTGATTTTTCCCATCTGAAGGCGATGACGCCGGAGGAGCTGAAGCAGGTGGAGGAGCAGGTGAATGAGAAGGTAAAGGCGGATGTTTCGGTGAAGTGGGGGGAGCGGGCGTTTGCGGAGGTGAAGGATGATCCGACAATCCTGCAGTTTTTTGGGGACAAGTACGGGACGACGGTGCGCGTGGTGGATATTGGGGGTTTTTCCAAGGAGCTGTGTGGCGGGACCCACGTGCGGTCGTGCGGAAAAATCGGGGCGGTGCGGGTGGTGGCGGAGTCGGCGATTGCCGCCGGGGTGCGAAGAATCGAGGCAGTGTCGGGTCCGGCGCTGGCGGAGTGGTGCCGTGAGGAGATGAAGAAGCAGCAGGAGAAGTGGGAGGGTCTGGCGAAGCGGAAGGCGGGAATGGTCCCACTTTCCATGGAAAGTGGGAATGTCGCTCCGGAGAAGGTCTGGGATTTGGTAAAAAAACGGGAGCAAGAGTTGGCCCAGGCCGAGGAGGCGATCCGGGAGGAGGATAAACAGGCGGCGAAAAAGCAGACGGCGGAGTGGCAGAAGCGGGCCGAGGTGCAGGCCAAGGAGCTCTGGGGTGCCGGGGCCACGGTGGGCGGCGTCCGTTGGATTGCCAAGGACGTGGGGCAAGTGGCTGCCGGTTACCTGCCGGTGTTGGCCGACCGATTGAAGCGGGAAGGGGAAGCCGTGATATTTCTGGCAGGCCGGGAAAATGGAAAAGTCCCGTTGTTGGCCGTGTGCACGGCGGATGCGGCGAAGAAGGTTCAGGCCGGGAAGCTGATCCAAGCGGCGGCGCCTGAGGTGGGCGGCAAGGGCGGGGGTCGTCCGGATGCGGCGCAAGGATCAGGAATCAACGCGGAAGGCATCGGGAAAGCTTTGGCGGCGGCGGAGAAGTTGGTGAGAAGTGCGCTGGGAGGTGGATCGTGAGCCGCCGTCCTTGGGGGGCTGATCCCATTGAACAGGTCATCGCCGCCATGCGGGCGGGGCGGATGGTGATCATGACCGATGATGCGGGCCGGGAAAACGAGGGGGATCTGGTGTTGGCGGCCCGGAGGGTGACGCCGGCGCTGATCAACTTCATGGCGAAAGAGGGGCGGGGATTGATCTGTGCTCCGGTCTCCAAGGTCCGGGCGGAGAAGCTGGGGTTGAGTCGCATGGTGGCGAGGAATGAGGAGAAATTCGGTACGGATTTCACGGTATCGGTGGATGCGGCGCGGGGAATTACCACGGGCATCAGTGCGCACGACCGGGCGGCGACACTGCGGATCCTGGGACGGCCCACCCCGCGGGCGAGCGATCTGGTTCAGCCTGGGCACATCTTCCCGGTCCGGGCGAAGGACGGCGGGGTGTTGGTGCGGGCGGGTCACACCGAGGCGGCGGTGGACCTGGCGAGGCTGGCCGGGCAGGGCGATGCGGCGGTGATCTGTGAGATCTTGAATCCAGACGGCTCCATGGCGCGGTGGGAGGACCTGCTGGAGTTTAAAAAGCGGCATGGGTTGAAGCTGGGAACCATCCAGGAGTTGATCGAGTACCGGCGTAGGAAAGAGAAGCTGGTGGTACGGGAACAGACAGTGAAGTTGCCAACGGATTACGGTCCCTTTGACCTGCATTTGTACCGGAATGTGACGGACGGAAGTCACCACCTGGCCCTCGTGAGGGGCAAGGTGAAGGGAGGCCAGCCGGTTTTGGTCCGGGTCCACAGTGAATGTCTGACGGGGGACGTGTTTGCCTCGCGGCGGTGCGACTGTGGGAACCAGTTGCACGATGCCATGCGGAGGATCGGTCAGGAGAAGCGGGGGGTGTTGGTGTACATGCGGCAGGAGGGGCGGGGAATCGGGTTGCCGGCCAAGATCCAGGCGTACCGGTTGCAGGAGCGGGGCTGGGACACGGTGGAGGCGAACCGCAAACTTGGGTATCCGGCAGATTTGCGGGAGTACGGGATCGGGGCGCAGATCCTGGCGGATCTGGGGGTGAAGCGGATGCGGCTATTGACGAACAATCCGAAGAAAGTGGTGGGGCTGGGAGGCTACGGGTTGGAGTTGGTGGACCAGGTGCCGATCCGGTCCAAGGCGAATCCCCACAATCGCAAATACCTGGCGACGAAAAAAAAGAAACTGGGGCACCGCCTGTGAAGCGGGGTCGGTTTACGATCGTGGTCGCGGATTACCACCGCAAATATGCGGACGGGATGGTGCAGGCGGCGCGCAAAGTGTTCCAAGGACACCGGGTGGAGGAAGTGAGGGTGCCGGGGACCTTTGAGGTTCCCTTGGCGGTGAAGCGGGCTTTGCGGAAGAAGCCGGATGCGGTGCTGGCGCTGGGATTGGTTTGGCAGGGGGAGACGCCGCATGCGGGGCTGATCCTGAAGTCGGCCACGGATGCCTTGATGCGGATGATGCTCCAGAGCGACACGCCGGTGTTGCACCATCTGGTGGGAGTGAAGAGCGAGGCCCAGGCGCGGGCACGGTGTCTGGGCAAGTTGAACCGGGGTCGGGAAGCGGCCCAGGCGGCGTTACGGATGTGGAAACTGAAAGCGGGAGGGCGTCGTGGCCGGTAGCCGCAGAGAAGGCCGAATTCTGGCGGCGCAGTTCCTATACCAGCGGGAGGTAGGAGTTTCGGGGTTGGGATTGGAAGAGGCGCTGGCGGAGTTTTGGAGCCTGACGGAGGCCGAGGCCAAGGCGAAGGAGTTTGCGGAGGGTCGGATCCGGGCGGTGGTGGGTCGACAAAAGGAGGTGGATGCGGAGCTGCAAAAGCTGGTGACGAACTGGGAGCCGGGGCGGTTGGCCCCCGTAGACCGGGCGATTCTGCGGCTGGCGCTGTGGGAGATGAAGTTTGCGGAGGATGTGCCGCCCATCGCGGCCTTGAACGAGGCGATCGAGGTGGCGAAGACGCTGAGCACGGAGGAGTCGGGAAGGTTCGTCAACGGGGTGTTGGACAAGGCGAGGGCCAGCCTGGGGCGTCCAGAAAGAACGATCACAAAGGCAACCGTTTAGAACTTTGATTAGGATGAGGATTCGGTCGGAAGAAAAATGGATGCAGAGGGCGCTGGAGTTGGCCAAGAAAGCAGGGGACGAGACGAGGCCTAATCCCAGGGTGGGGGCGGTGGTGGTGAAGGACGGGAAGGTGGTGGGGGCGGGGTTTCACCGGA
Source organism: uncultured Akkermansia sp. (assembly GCA_964635945.1). Taxonomy (GTDB): domain Bacteria; phylum Verrucomicrobiota; class Verrucomicrobiia; order Methylacidiphilales; family Verrucolacustridaceae; genus Verrucolacustris. Next base: position 3,476 of record CAZWQT010000066.1, read on the forward strand.
GGGCCGGAGAGGCGCATGCGGAAGTGAAGGCGATCGATCAGGCCGGGTTTCGAGCGAGAGGCGCCGATCTGTATGTGACGCTGGAGCCTTGCTCGACGCATGGACGAACGCCGCCCTGCACCGGGGCAATCCAGATGGCGGGGGTCCGCAAAGTGATTTATGGGGCTAGCGACGTGGATCCAAAAAATGCGGGCAAGGCTGATAACCTATTAAAGAGAGCCGGGATCCGAGTGGTCCGGGGAGTGCTCCGCAAAGAGTGTGAGGGGTTGAACGAGGATTACCGGCACTGGAAATTGGAAAAGAAGCCTTGGGTCATCCTTAAGCTGGCGATGACATTGGATGGGTCTTTGGCCGTGCCCGGCCAGCGTTGGATCACGGGACCCCAGGCAAGGGCCGAGGTGCAGAAGATCCGGGCAGGTTGTGATGCGATCCTGGTGGGGGCGGAAACAGTACGGAAGGACAACCCGCGCCTGACCGTGCGCTTGGGAAAGAGGGGATTCCAACCCTGGCGGGTGGTGGTGACAAGGAAGGGGAAAATGCCGCGCCAGGCCACCCTTTTCACGGACCCGCATTGTGCGCGGACCTTGGTGTACCGGAATCAAAACTGGGGCCAGATCTTCAAAGATCTGTATGGCCGGGGGGTGCGGAGGTTGCTGGTGGAAGGTGGGGCCAAAACGGCCGCGGGGCTGATCGCCGCTGGCAAGGTCAATGAGGTGATCTTGTTTTTCGCCCCGGAGACCGTGGAAAAGGGGCATCCCCGGGTCACGGACTGGGGCGCATGGAAATGGCAGCGGGCAGCGATTTCCCGCGCGGGTCATGACCTTTGCTTGCGCGGGATCCTAAAAGGGGCGAATTAAGATTATGTTCACGGGCATTGTGGAAGAAGCGGGGGTGGTGAAGGCGGTGACACCGCGGGGCAAGGGGTGGAGTCTCGAGGTGGAAGCCAGCGGGGTGGCGAAGGATGCCAAGATGGGCGACAGCATTGCGGTGAATGGATGTTGTCTGACCGTAACCGGGGTGAAGGGAAGCCGGTTGGCTTTTGATTTATTGGACGAGACACGGGCCAAAACCAATCTCCAGAAGGTGCAGGTGGGATCCCGGGTGAATCTGGAGGGATCCCTGCGAGCGGATGGAAAGGTAGGGGGTCACTTTGTGACGGGTCATATTGAAGCCGCCGCCAGGGTCACCCAGTGGGTCCGCTCCGGGGAGGATTGGGAGCTGGAGGCGGAGGTGCCGGCCGGGATGGAGCGTTATCTTGTGCCCAAGGGATGTGTGGCGTTGGACGGGATCAGCCTGACGATCGGGCGGGTCGAGGGGAGGAGGTTCAATGTCTGGATCATTCCACATACCTATGAGGTGACCACCCTGCGGGATCGGAAAGAGGGGGATGAACTGAATCTGGAGTGCGACCTCCTGGCCAAGTATGTTGAGAAGATGAGCGGAGGAAGCCGATGAGCGGGATGGCCCCAGAAATCGAGAAGCTGTTGGTCCTGCAGGAGCGGGAGCAGAAAAAAATGCGTCTGGAGCGGGAGCTGACGGCATGGCCGATGGAGATGAAAAACCTGGAGGCGAAACGGGTGGAGATCCGGGCGGCAGCGGAGCGGAAGCGGCTGGAGGCCCAGCAAACCGAGGTGGAGAGAAAGAAGCTGGAGTTGGAGGCGGAGTCCCACCGCACCAAGGTGGCCCGATACAAGATCCAGCAGTTCGAGACACGGAAAAATGAGGAATTCCAGGCCTTGGGAACCGAGATCGCCCGGGAGGAGAAGGAAATTCAGGACATCGAAGACCGGGAACTGGAGCTGATGGATGCGGGGGAGAAGGCGAAAAAAACGGCGGCCACGGAGGCGGAAGCAGCCAAGAGCCGGGAAGCGGAGGTGGCGGCGAAAGAGGCAGAGCTGGGGAAGAAGAAGGGAGAGTTGGAAGGCCGCTTGGCAGAACTGTTGAAGGAGATCGATGCCTTGGCGGCAGGAGTGGAGGAGGGTTTGCTGGCCAAGTACCGACGGATCCTGGCCAACAAGAAGGATGCAGCGGTTGTGCCGGTGCTCAACGGCACCAATTGCGGTGGTTGCCACATGAAACTGACCCAGGGATCGGTGTTGGCGGCGAAGGGCGGCAAGACCGGGGCAACGTGTGAGAATTGCGGACGGTTGCTGTTTTGGCCGAACGCGTAAGCGGGGCTTACGCGGAGTTTAAGATCTAGATTAAGTTGAAGGAAGTGCGGGACGCGAAAACTCGATTACCGGTCGGTTTCGCGGGGATCGAGGTCCGAGGTGGCGTGGAGGCGGTCCTGTTTTCCGTGGTTCCGAAGGACGCGAGCCAGGCACCAGACGAGCGAGCCGGTCGTAAAGCCGACGGAAACCAGCAGGAGAGTCCAGCCGTAAAAGCTCATGCGGATTTCCCTTCCCGGATTTTCCAAGAGCGCACAGCCCGGGCAATCAGCAGAAGAAAGAGAATGGCCACCGCGATGACAAACAGCAGGGCGATGCGAACCGCGGGTTGGCTCTGGATGGCCTGCCAGTTCGTCTCCCAGGACTGATGGAGCCAAAGAACAAAGACGGTCAGGAGAAAAACAGGGGAGATATAGCGGATCACAAAGTCGAAGATCCTGGGGATGGGGAGCAGGCCGCCCCGCTCCAGCTCTTCCCGGCCGCGTTTGGGCCCCAAAACCCAGCCGTAAAGAAGGGTTTGGATGGTGGCGAGGACAAAGATACAGAAGCTGCCGACCCAGAAGTCCATCGCATCCAGGGCGGCGAGATCCTTGGTGAACCAGACGACCAGGGAGGTTCCCATCAGGGTGATGAAGCCGAGAAGGCTGACGGAACCGCGGCGGTCAAGGCCCAGGCCCTCCTCAAAAAAGGCGATGGCGGGCTGAAGCATGGAAAGGGAGCTGGTGATGGCCGCGATAAAGAGCAGAAAGAACCAGAGAAACCCGAAAAGCTGCCCGAGGGGCATCCGGTCGAACACGAGGGGGAGGGTTTGGAATCCCAATCCAAAGGTGCCGCCAACCGCGCCGGCGGCCCCGAGAAAAAGGAAGGCGGCGGGGATGGTGGTCAGACCGCCCAGGGTGACTTCGCAAAACTCGTTGCCAGCCACCGCGGTGGTGGAGCCGAGGGCGATGTCGTCCCGTTTTCTGAGATAGCTGGCATAGTTGATCACGACACCAAAACCGACCGAGAGACTAAAAAAGATCTGTCCGGCAGCGGCCATCCACATTTCCGCGTTGGAAAGCGAATGCAGAAGGCCAGGAAGGCCGCCGCGGATATCCCACATGTAGCCCAGGCCGGCGATCACGTTGCGATCGGGGTGAGCGGGGTCGGGCGTGCCGAGGGTGAGGACGCGAACGAGCACCAGCAGGGCGCAAATGACCAACAAGGGCATACCCCAAAGGCAGACTTTTTCGATGCCGCCACTGAGGCCGCGGTAGATGATGAAAAAGTTCAAGGCCACGCAGGCCAAGAGGCAAGCCACGGGGAGAGCCATGCCTTGGTGGAAAAAAGCGCCGTCGGCCCCGAGGCCGACATAGGAGGTAAAATGGGCGGTGTAGGCGGCCTTTTCCGGACCCAAATTCAGCCCGCCGGTGAGATATTTCAGGGCGTAGCCGAGACACCAGGATTCAATCCAGAGGTAGTACATGTAGATGACCACGGGAACGAGGAGACCGAGAACACCGCAATAGGGGGCGAGGCGGCTTTTCCAGATGGTGCGGAAAATCCCCGGGCAGGAGTTAAAGCCGCGCTGGCCACCGTAGCGGCCCATCGCCCACTCCGACCAAGCGATGGGCAGGCCCAGGAAAAGCAGGGCCAGGAAGTAGGGAATCAGGAAGGCCCCCCCGTCGTATTTGGCGGCGAGGCCGGGGAAACGGAGGAAGTTACCAAGGCCGACGGCGCTGCCGGTGACGGCGAGAATGACGCCCAAGGAGGAGCCCCAGCCGTCTTTTTTCCCCGAAGACATGCAGGAATCATCGGTCGAGAAGCGAAAGATGGCGAAGGTTTTTTCCGGCTGGGGGCAAAGGTTCAAGGTGAAAGAGGGCAAGGCCGTAGATTCGGTAGGACGGCGTGTCCCTACGCCGCCTCTTAGAAAACCGAAGTTCTGAATATTCGGCGAGGCGGGTTCGGAGAACCCGCCCTACCAAAGTTTGGGATTTTTAAAAATCAACGCGGCGGGCGTGCCCCCCACACGGGTTATTATTTTGGCAGCAACGACTCGATGAATCCGTTCCCAAGCCTTAGCCTTTTTGGATGACGAAGACTTTGCCGATTGAGGAGATCCGGGAGCCTTTGCTGGAAGC
>CAZWQT010000067.1:0-2837 GCA_964635945.1 uncultured Akkermansia sp.
TCACTGGGGACGAATGATTAAATAATTCGGATCGACTCGATCCAACCCAACCTCATTGTTTTTCCATGGCAGAGCGCACCCAAAAGCAGAAAGAGATCCTGGCTATCTTCAACCGGCACGTGCAGGCCGAACTCAGTGGTGATCTGGAGACCACCATGGCCACGATGACCGACCATCCACACCTTTACAACATGCCCAACCGCATGGGCGGGGAAGGCCGGGAGGCGGTTCGCAATTTTTACAGAAACCACCTCGTCGGAAAATTTTGGCCGCCCGACGTCACAATGGAGACTATTTCCCAGACGGTGGATGAACACCAGTTGGTCGAGGAACTCCGAATCTCCTTTACCCACACCACCCCGATTGAATGGATGCTTCCCGATATCGCCCCCACCGGGAAAAAGGTGGTCATCGCATTTGTGGTCCTTGTCGGGATTGAAAAAGGCAAAGTCTCTTATGAACACATCTACTGGGACCAGGCATCCGTTCTCGCCCAAATCGGCCTGCTCAACCCAACCGGACTGCCCGTTGCCGACGCCACCAGCGCCCTTCGTCTCAAACCTATCTGATCGGCCGCCCGTCAGGGGCCGACCCGGCACTTCGGCGCCTGACTTCAACTTAATTTTACAACTTAAACTGTCCGGCGGCGTTGCGGCAGGACCATGCCCAAACCAATGACGAGAAGGGAAAGAGTAGAGGGTTCGGGCACGACGGTGATGTTATCGACCAAAATGGTGTTGGCGGAGGTGCCGGCCTGGAGCAAATCGCCTCCTGCGCGGTAGCTGACAGCTCCTCCCCCCGCGAGAATCTCGAAGCGGGTCACTCCGGAAAAGGTGTCGTTGTAGAGGCCGGTTCCGCCGCTCCCCGCGGCGTAGGTGAAGTTGGCGGAGTTGAGCGAGAAAAGTTGGGCGTTCCACCCTGAGCCGATGGAAAGCGCCGAGGAGTAAAACCACCCCCCGGCTCCGTCAAAGGCCACCCGCAGGCTGACGGGACTGGTTCCGGAGGAGACGTTGGTCCACAAGCTGATTCCCGTGATACCGGCGGATAGGTAGTTGCCCGTCCAGTCGGCATGCGAGGTCCACATCAGCCACTTGCCGTTGGCGCTACTGCCATCGGAAAGATGGCTGAGATAGCCGGTCAGACCATCCGGCCCGGCGGAAGCGACCCGGACCGGTTGAATCCCCGCACCGCCAATTTGCCATGATTCGCTGCTGGCGAAGAAGTCATCCACGGATGTCATCGAGACAACCGCGGAAGCCAAAGGAATGGTCGAGACCGTCACCGCCAAGATAAGGATCGGAATCTTCATTTGTTCTACATTCCAGCCTGAAACCAGTTGCCCCTTTGTCAAGGGGCCTTCGGGTGGCTCATGCTGGTGAGATGGCTGGCTGACTCTTTAATTTCCGGCCGAACCACAGCAAGTAAAGAACCGGGTAGAGGAGGAGTTCCAGCAGCGTCGAGGTGATGACGCCGCCCAACATTGGAGCCGCAAGCCTTTGCATGACATCGGAGCCGGTGCCGTGGCCGATGAAAATCGGCAACAACCCCACGACGATGGTGGACATGGTCATCACCTTGGGTCGCAACCTTCCCACCGCGCCCTCCTTCATGGCGGCGAGGAGATCAGCTTCGTTGCGCAACATCCCTTTCTTCCTGCGTTCGTCCACCGCGTGATCCAGATACATGAGCATGACGACCCCGGTCTCCGCATCCAGGCCGGCCAAGGCAATCAGACCCACGGCCGAGGCCACGCTGAATTGGTGCCCCAGCATCCATGGAAACCAAAACGCCCCCACCAGCGAGAACGGGACCGCCAACATAACCAGTCCGGTGCGGGCCAGGGACCGGGTATTCAACAGCAAGAGCACAGCAATCAGAGCCAGCGTGGCGGGGATGGCCAAGGCAAAGGTGTGCTGGGCGCGGCGGATCGATTCGTAGGTGCCGCCCCACTCCAGCCAGGTCCCGGGCGGGAACACCACCTTTTCCCTCAGGTATTTCGTCGCCTTCCGCACATACCCGCCCAAATCCCCGGCGGTGCTGTCCACGGTGATGTAACTCACCAACTGCCCGTTTTCGCTGCGGATGGAGGAAGGACCGTCCTTGGTGATGAGACGCGCCACCTGATCCAGCGAGGTGCGTCCCCCTTCAGGCAGATCCACCCACACCATGGCCAAGGCCTCCGGGTCCTGGCGGAAATCCCGCGCGTACCGGAGCGTGACCGGAAACCGGGAGCGGCCCTCGATCAGTTCCGTCAGGGTTTGTCCGGCCACCGCCGACTCCACCGCCAAAGCGGCGTCCTCCACCGACAGACCCAGACGGGCGAGTTTATGGCGGTCGAACTCCACATCGAGATACCGGCCGCCGGTGAAGCGTTCCGCGAAAACCGAGCGCGTCTCCGGAAAGTTCGCCAGTGCCGTCTCGATTTCCGCGCCCACGCGGTCGAGGGTGCGGGAATCCGGACCGTAGAGTTTGATGCCCAGGTTGGAACGGAAACCGGTGGCCAACATCTGGGTGCGGGTCTGGATCGGCATCCAAAAGACGTTGGCCATGCCCGGCGTCTGGGTGGCCTGATCCAATTCCGCCAGCAGGGCCTCCCACGTCAGGCCGGGGCGCCACTCGGAACGCGGCTTGAGGCGGATGACACTCTCAAACATGGAAGTGGGGGCCGGATCGGTGGCGGTTTCGGCGGCGCCGGCCTTTCCGAACACGCTGATGACCTCGGGAGTTTCCTGGATGGCTCGGCCCTGCACGGTGAGAAGACGGGAAGCCTCCGGCAGGGAAAGGCCAGGGGCGGCGGTGGGCATGTAGAGGATGTCCCCCTCGTTCAGGGGAGGCAT
>CAZWQT010000067.1:2937-4681 GCA_964635945.1 uncultured Akkermansia sp.
GCAAAGACCGGGAGAAAGGAGACCGTGATGACCAGGAGGGAGAAAAAGATGGGACGGCCCACCGCGGCCGCGGCCTGGAGGATGACCTCGCGGCGCCGGGCAAAGGGGAGCTCGCCCTCTTCCTCCTCCAGGCGTTTGTGGGCGTTTTCCACCAGCACGATGGCGGCGTCCACCATGGCTCCGATCGCGATGGCCATTCCGCCCAGGCTCATGATGTTGGCGGAGAGGCCAAACAGGGAAAATGGAAGGAAGGAGAGGAGCAGCGCCAGAGGCAAGGTGACGATGGCGACGAGAGAGCTGCGCACGTGGCCCAAAAAGAGCAGACACACCACCGCCACCACCAGGCCTTCCTCGAGGAGTTTTTGCTTCAGGTTGGTGATAGCGCGACCGATCAGATCGCTGCGGTCATAGACCGGAACCACCTTCACGCCTTCCGGGAGGGCCGTCTGGAGCTGCTCGAGCTTCTGTTTAATGCCTTCGATCACCCGCAGGGCATTTTCCCGGTCCCGCATGATGACGATGCCGCCCACGGTTTCCCCACGGCCGTCCAGTTCTCCCACCCCAATGCGGGGGCCACCTCCCTCGACGATGGTGGCCACATCCCCCAAAAGCAGCGGGCTTCCCATGTTCCGGGTGCGCAGGGTGAGTTGACGGAGATCCTCGAGGGACGTGAGCCGGCCTCGTCCGCGAACCACCACCTCGGAGGAATTGATTTCCAGTGAGCGTCCGCTCGCGTCCCGGTTGGATTTCTGGACGGCCTCGGCGATCTCGGTGATCGTGACGCCGGAAGCGGAAAGGCGGTCGGGATTCAGGAGAATCTGGATTTCACGGACAAAACCGCCCACCGGGGCGATCTCGGAAACACCGGGGACGGCGGCGAGGGCGGGGCGGAGAACCCAATCCTGCAGGGCACGAAGCCGCCCGAGGTCCTGCCGGTTGGTCTCGTCGATCAACGCATATTGGAAAACCCAGCCCAGGCCGTTGGCATCGGGGCCGATTTTCGGTTCGGCCCCGGCCGGGAGGATGGAGCGCGCCCCGGCGAGCAGTTCGCTGACCCGGGTACGGGCCCAGTAAAGATCCGTGCCTTCCTGAAAAATGACGTAGAGGAAAGAGCGGCCGTAGACGGATTCCCCGCGGACTGCCTTGACCTTGGCGGCGCCGAGGAGCCTCGATTCAAGGGGAAAGGTGACCTGGTCCTCCACCAGATCGGCGGACCACCCAGGCCATTCCGTGACCACGATCACCTGCGTGTCGGAAAGATCCGGCAGGGCGTCCAGGGGAACAGACCGCATGGCCACCCAGCCGGCGGCTGCCACCAAGGCGGTGACCAGAAGGACGAGGGCGGGGTTTCGGCCGCTGGCCTGAATGACCTTGGCGACAAAGTCCGGACGATTTTCCTCCGTGCTCATGGGTGGGTTTCCTTTTCGGTGGGCATGGCTCCCTTCAAGCGGGCCTCGGAATCGAGGAGGAAGTTGGCGGAAGTGGCCACCCGCTCGCCTTCCTTGAGGCCTTCCCGAATTTCCAACCGGTCACCAAACCGTTCCCCCGCGCGAACCCGGCGCGGTTCCAGGTGGCCGTTACCCCGGTCCACAAACACGACGTGATCCCGACCCAAGGGAAGCAGAGCCGAGGCGGGCACGCTGAGGACAGAGACGGCCGGCAACTCTGCGGAGGCCGCCCCGGTTTGACCCGGGCGCAGCTGGGGTAGCGGGTTTTCGATGCGGAGGTGGACGTTGACGCGGCG
>CAZWQT010000067.1:4781-7266 GCA_964635945.1 uncultured Akkermansia sp.
AGGTTGTTGCGGATCTTGCGGGCCAGGTTGACGTCCCATTCGGTGGATTCGGTCGCGATTTTTTCCAGATCCCGGATCTGATCCTCGTTCAGATCCCAAAGACGGATCCGTTGCCGGGTCCGCTTCAGCATCGCCTGGACCGCATTCAGGTTGGCCGTTTTGTTTTCCAGGGAGGCCCTCCGGGATTCCCGAAAGGCCTGCATGTATTCCTGCTGGGCCTCGATCCATCCCTCGCTGAGCACGGTGAGAAGCCGGTCGCCCTTTTTGACCTCTTGCCCGGGGAAGCCAACGTCCATGGAGACGATGAAGCCTCCCCCGGCCTTGATGCTGACCTCGGTCAGGCCGGCGGGGTCCGGTTCCAGGCGAAGGGGAGCGTTGATGCTCCGTGTCAGGGGTAGAACCTTGGCTTCGCCATACGTCACGCCGAAGGCCTGTTGCCGGGCAGGGGGAATGAAGATCTGCTTCATTTCCTGCATCGGCTCGAGGCCTTCCGCGGTCTTGGTGTCGGGCTTGGCCGGATCCGCCGGCACCAGATCCATCCCGCAGATCGGGCACGAGCCCGGCTTGGGGGAGCGAACCGAGGGGTGCATCGGGCAGGTCCAGACTTCCGTCTTTGATTCCTGCTGTTTTTTGGGGGCGGTCGTCGGGGGTGCGGGCTCCGCCAGGATCAGATCCATCCCGCAGATCGGGCATTTTCCAGGTTGGGGGGAACGGATCGAGGGGTGCATGGGGCAGGTCCAGACCTGCTCCCCTTTTTCCGCAGCATCTTCGGCATGGTCATGGGCTTTGCGGCAACCTGCCGGGGCCAACATGAGAAGCCCGGCCATGCCGATGGCGACAATCCGGAAGGACCCGTGAAGTCTGAATTTTTTGAATGTCATCATGAATTTCTCCTTGGTTGAAGTGACAACAAAACCGCTCCCGAGCGGGTGCGGCGGTGGCTTCAGGAGAAAATCAGATTCGCCAGGTACAGATTAAAGGGAGCGAGGGAGGTGGCGGAGAAGATCCGCGGGCGGGATCCGAGGAGACAAGAAGCGGGGCATGCCGGAGGGAATGAGAAGGTTTGCTCGCCATCGGAATTCTGGAGACCGAGGAGTCGTGTCGGGCCGTGGCGATTCGAGGATTCGTGGCGCGGTCGGAATCCCGGGGCGCAAAGGGAGTGGAGGTCTGACCGGGGGCGCGACAGGGAGAGGAGGGGGCACAGGAATCCGTGGCGGCACAGGGGAATTCGCAACAGCAACCACCGGCAGGCCCAGCGATCAACGGGAGGGAAGCTCCTACGACGTAGAAGGCGGTTAGTAGAACAACCAGCCTTTTCATACTATTAAGCTAACCTCACCCAAGCTGGTAGCAAGGGGCAGCAAAAGTCGGAGGAGAAATAAAAATTTTAAACAAACTGACAACCTGTCTGGGTCAAGAATGCACGGAACCGGACTTTCCACCGTTGATTTGCAATGAGTTAAAATGCGGAATCGGACGAGGATTCGATGGGTGCCCTTACACGGCCCGCGACCTTTGCAGCATCCCCTCCGGGGACATGGGGTTGGGTGCTCACGCACCCGAGCAATTACCCCTACTGACCCATTGTCTTAGGGTTGGTCGGAGGGTCTGGTGAGGAGATCGAGTGCTTTGGCAGCCGCCAGTTTTACTTCCTTGGGAGAGGCGGGATCGGCGGAGATTTTCTTCAAGAGTGGGGCAGAATCCTTGTCTTTCAGGAGACCCAGGGCGATGAGGGAGACGACGCGGACTTCGGGGTCCTTATCGGCGGTGGCGATGCGGAGGGCGGGCACCACGCGGGGGTCGACCAGTTTGGAAATCGCTTTCACACACTCGATCCGTTCGATCCCTAAAGGGTTGGCGATTTCGGCCAACAGGACCTCGGCGCCCCGGCCGTCGTTGAGGCGGACCAGGGCCAGGGCGGCCACGATCTGGGTGGTACGATCCTTGGATTTGAGGGAGGGGAGGTAAGCCTCAGGCTTGGCCTTATCGGCGAGTTCCAGGAGAGAGCGGCGGGCGAAGCGGCGGACATAGGAGTCGGCGTCCTGCAGCATTTTCAGGAGATCGGGGATGAGATCGGGATTGCCGCGTTGGCCAAAAAGGCGGGCGGCGGTGGCGCGGGTGAGCCAGTCCTGGTCCTTGGCAGCCCCGCGCAGGATTTTGATGGCTTCTTTGGATGCGAGGATCCGGGTGGCTTCCGCGGCCTCGCGGCGGACGGTCGGGTCGGGATCCTTGAAACCGGCTTTGATGAAGGAGTCGGGGGAGGGCTTTTCGGGAGGATCGAGGGCGAGGGCTTTGAGGGCGTTGGCGCGGACGGCGGGAAGGCGGTCTTTCAGGGGCTCCCGGTAAGGTTGAGCTTTGGGATTGAGCCGGATGATTTGGCGCGCCTCGGCGGCGGCAATCTCGGGCTGGCCGAGCAAAAGGGCGAGATGCAGGCGTTCCTGGCGAAGGGCGGGGCTGTCGGGTGTTTCCTTGAGGGAGGTGTCAA
>CAZWQT010000068.1:0-6809 GCA_964635945.1 uncultured Akkermansia sp.
GCTCGGGGTGACGGGCTGGATGTTGGGTCGGGGCATTCCGGTGGCGCCCGAGGCCCGACCGGTGTTGGCGGCACCGCGGGAAGCCCTCAACCGCGGGGACTGGTGGGTGGTGGGAACGGGCGCTTTCACGGTGGCCCTGTGGATGACCGACTGGTGGCACGGGTTGCCGGCGGCCTACGTGGCCCTGATTCCGGTCACGGTTTTTTTTATCTCCGGGATCCTGACGGCGACTGATTTGAGGAAACTGGATTGGGACGTGTTACTGCTGATCGCGGGGGGATTTGCCTTGGGATCGGCCTTGGAAAAAAGCGGACTGGCCGGGGACGTGGCGCAGGTTTTGTCGCACGGAGAGCAGGCGTGGCAGGTGGCGCTGTCGCTGGGGGGTTTGGCGCTGTTCCTCTCTGTCTTCATGTCGAACACGGCAGCGGCCAGCCTGCTGGTGCCGATCGCCGGCTCGGTCGGGGTGATGGATCAGACCCAAGCGGTACTTTTGACCGCTTTCTGTTGTTCGCTGGGGATGAGCCTGCCGGTGAGCACGCCACCCAATGCCCTGATGCATTCACGGGGCTGGGTGCAGACGCGCGACCTGATGATCTACGGAACGCTGATCTCGCTGATCGCCCTGGGCGTGATGGTGGCCGTGGCTGCGGTGCTGGGGCGGTAGTTGAGCCCGCGAACTCCGGGCGATAAACTTATCTCCATGGCCTATCCGGCAAAGCTGCAGGAAATCGTCTCCCTGTTTGAACATCTGCCCGATGAGGAGAAGCGGGAGAGCCTGATCTCCTACAGCCTGACGGCAAAGAACGCCGAGCCCAAGGAGGGCGAGAAGTTTGATCTGGAGGATGTGCGGAAGGATGAGGAGTGCGCGGACACGGTGGGCGTGTTCCTGAAGATGGACGGGGAGGGAAAGGCGCATTTCCGGATGACGTTGGGGCCGCAGGTGCAGACGCTGACCAAGGCGATGACGGCGATTTTGTGCAAGGGCCTGGACGGCGTGGCACCCAAGGAGGTTTTAGATCTGGAGAGTGATTTTGTGCCGAAGATTGTGGGGGCGCAGCTGGTCCGGGTTCGGAGTCAGACTACCTACTACATTCTCTCGCGTTTAAAGGGGATTTGTAAGGTGTGGATGGACAGACAACGGGCAAAAAACAGTTAGGAACCGGCGGGTTGGTGGAAAGTGGAAGGGGGCCCTCCTACGCTGCTAACCCGCTGCGCGGAGCAGCTACAGAGGGTTTAGGCGGGAGGAGTTCGTTTAAGATAAAGTTTAAGTTGAAGTGAGTTTCCGGGTTTGATCCAGCCCGCCAGGACGTCGGGCCCTACCAAGTTTTAAATATAAAGTATTGAAGAAAAGGGAATTATGAATTTAGGGATGGAATTTTTTGGAGATGGATTTGACTTAGAATTATTCTAATTCATGTTCTCCGCTCCCATGAAACGGCTCGGACAGGAAGATAAAGAGACGCTGGCCACGGCCTTGGACCATGCCGGCCAACGGCCCACCCCCCAACGGGAGACCGTCTTCGGCGTGCTGCTCGACCAGCGGGATCACCCCACGGCCGATGAGGTCTACGCCCGCACGAAATCCCGCATGCCCACAATTTCCATGGCCACAGTCTACAACTGCCTCGAAACCCTCGTCTCCAGCGGGCTGGTCAAACAGGTGAACATCGAGCGGGAGCCGACCCGCTACTGCCCCAACCTCGCGCCGCACGCCCATTTCCACTGCCGTGACACCGGCCGCGTCTACGACGTGCCCGTGCCGGCCGGCACGATGGAAAAGCTGACTGATGTGCTGCCCGGGAAATATCAGGCTGATTCTGTCGAACTGGTCTTCCGCGGTCATCTTTCGAAAGGAACCCCCTCATGAAAAACGCGCTCGAAATCAAAAATCTCCGTGCCGGCATCGGCGGCACGGAAATCCTCCATGGCCTCAACCTCACCGTGCCGAAAGGCCAGGTCCACGCGATCATGGGCAAGAACGGCTCCGGCAAGAGCACCTTGGCCAAGGTCATGGCCGGCCATCCCGATTACGAGGTCACGGGTGGTGATGTGCTCCTGGACGGCGAAAGCATCCTGGGTCTGGAGCCGGATGTGCGCGCCCGCTCCGGCCTCTTTCTGGCTTTTCAATATCCGAGCGAAATTCCCGGCGTCACTATCGCCAACTTTCTTCGCGCGGCCCTCAACGCCCGTCGGCCGGAAGGCGAGGAGATTGATGCAGTGGAGTATTACAACCATCTGTACGCAAAGATGGATCTTCTCAAGATCGACCGCTCCTTCACCTCCCGCGCCGTCAACGACGGCTTTTCCGGCGGCGAGAAGAAGCGGAACGAAATCTTGCAGATGGCGATGCTGGAGCCGAAGTACGCGGTGCTCGACGAGACCGACTCCGGTCTGGACATCGACGCCCTCAAGATCGTCTCCCATGGCGTCAACAGCCTGCGCGGGCCGAAGCTGGGGATCCTCGTGATCACCCACTACCAACGGTTGCTCGACTACATCGTGCCGGACGTGGTCCACGTGATGGTCGGCGGCCAGATTGTGAAGAGCGGTCCCAAGGAGCTGGCGTTGGAACTGGAGAAGAAGGGCTACGACTGGGTCGAGAAGGACCTGGTCGCCGCCTGAAAGGAGAGGCCATGAGCGAGACCGAACTCAAAGAAAAGCCGGATCTGGCCATTGACCAGGACGTTGGGAACTTTTCTTATCCCGAGGACTATGCCTTTGACGCCGGCACCGGCCTGACCGAGAAGACCATCGATTACATCTGCGACGCGAAACAAGATCCGGACTGGGTCCGTGAGTTCCGCAAGAAGGCCCTCAAGGTGTTCCAGCAGAAGCCGCTGCCCACCCACTGGGCCAGCAAGGATCTCGAGAACATCCACTTTGACGACTTCCGCTACTATCTCTCCAAGGGGGCCAAGCCGAAGCGCTCCTGGGACGAGGTGCCGGATGACGTGAAGCGCACCTTTGAGCGGCTGGGCATACCGGAAAAGGAACGGATGTTCCTTGCGGGCGTGGAGGCGCAGTTCGACAGCGAAGCCGCCTACTCGAACATCAAGAAGGCGGTGGAGGAGCAGGGCGTGATCTTCGTGGGCAGCCGCGAAGGGCTCAAGGAGCACCCGGAGATTTTCCGGCCCTGGTTCGGCAAAGTGATCCCCACGGCCGACAACAAGTTCTCCGCCCTGAACAGTGCGGTCTTCTCCGGCGGTTCGTTCATCTACGTGCCCAAGGGTGTGAAGGTGAAGCACCCGCTGCAGGCCTATTTCCGGATCAACGCGGAGAACTTCGGTCAGTTTGAGCGCACCCTGATCATCGTCGATGAGGGTGCGGAGGTGACCTACATGGAGGGCTGCACGGCCCCGAAGTTTGACTCCGTTACCCTGCACAGCGCGGTGGTGGAGTTGGTGGCTCTCAAGGGCGCCAAGATCCAGTACATCACGGTGCAGAACTGGAGCCCGAACGTCTTCAACCTTGTGACCAAGCGCGGGATCGCCCACGAGGAGTCCGAGATCAAGTGGATCGACTGCAACATCGGCTCCCGTCTGACGATGAAGTATCCCGGGGTGGTGCTGAAGGGCCGTAAGGCGCGCGGGGAGGTTCTCTCCATTGCCCTGGCCAACAATGGCCAGCACCAGGACACCGGGGCCAAGATGATCCACGCGGCCGACGAGACGACTTCCAACATCATCTCCAAGTCCATCTCCATCGGGAATGGCCGGGCCACCTACCGGGGCCTCGTCCACATCCCGCGGCACCTCAAGGGCTGCAAGAACAACACGGAGTGCGACGCGCTCCTCATCAACACCGACTCCCGGACGGACACTTATCCCGCCATCGTCACCCGCGGAGAGGGGAACTCGGTGCAGCATGAGGCGAGCGTTTCCAAGGTGAGCGCGGAGCAGATCTTCTACATGCAGCAGCGGGGACTGTCGGAAGGCCAGGCGATGAGCCTGAGCGTCAACGGGTTCGTCAACGACCTCGTCCGCCAGTTTCCGATGGAATACAGCGTCGAACTCAAACGACTCATCGACCTCGAGATGGAGGGGTCGGTGGGCTAACCCCCGGATCCATCAACCAGGAGAACAAGACCATGGCCGACATTGCCAACCGCTATCCGGAAAACGTGACCGGTAGCTACTACGTGGACAACCAGTGCATTGACTGCGACCTGTGCCGGGAGACGGCGCCGGCCAGCTTCAAGCGCAACGACGACGGCGGCTACTCCTTCGTCTACCACCAGCCCAGCAATCCCGAAGAGGAGAAGTTGGCCAAGGAGGCGATGGAAGGCTGCCCGGTCGAGGCGATCGGAAGCAACGGAGCCTGATCCGGGTGCCGAAGAAGTCCCCGTCTGCCGGACGTAACGGTGCGACCCTGCCCGCGTGGTGGGAGAGCCGCCGTGCGGAGGCGCGCCGCCGCTTTGAGGGGCTGCCGATGCCCCAGCGGAAGGACGAGGACTGGCGTTTTGCCACGATCGACTCCATCCGGCTCGATGACTTCAAGCCTGGAGCGAAAGGAAAAACTCCCGAGGCCAAGCTGCTCGCGCGCAGCCAGCCGCCGTTTGCGGCCGCCGCCCGGGCGGTTTTTGCCAATGACCGGCTGGTGCGGATCGAGGGAGCGGAGGAGTTGGCGCGGAAGGGAGTGGTGTTTGAGCCGCTTGCCACGGCCATCGAGAAACATCCGGCCCTGTTGCAGAAGTATTTTATGGCGCACCCGGTGGACCTGGGGGCGCAGAAGTTCGCGGCCCTGCACGCGGCCCACGCCTCGGCTGGCGTCCTGATCCACGTCCCGAAAAATGTGGAGCTGGAGCTGCCGCTGGTCTCCTTCCACTGGATCGATGCGGCCAAGACCGCCGTTTATCCGCACACCCTGATCGTTGCGGGGGAGAATTCGAAGGTGAGGGTGGTGGATTTTCTGAGTTCGACCGACGCCAAGGGCGGTGGGCTGGCCTGCGGGCTGAACGATTTGTTGGTCGGGCCCGGTGCCAAGGTGGATTACGTCTGCTTCCAGCGTTGGGGCAGCGCGGTAACCAGCTTTCAGCTCAACTCCACGCGCGTGGAAAAGGACGGGGAGGCACGGAGCCTGTTTGTGAATCTCGGCGCGGCGTATGCCCGGCAGGAGAGCCGGAGCACGCTGGTGGGAGGCGGGGCGCGCAGCGAGATGCTCGGGCTCTCCGTCGGCAGCGACCGGCAGGAGTTCGACCAGCGCACCCTGCAGTGTCACGACGTCCCGAACACCTGGAGTGATCTGCTTTACAAGAACGCGCTGGATGACCGGTCGAAATCGATTTTCAAGGGGCTGATCCGGGTTGCGCCGGGTGCGGCCAAGACCGACGCCTACCAGAATAACCGGAACCTGCTTCTGAATCCCGAGGCGGAGGCTGACTCCATGCCCGGGTTGGAGATTCTCAACGATGACGTGCGCTGCACCCACGGGGCAACAACCGGCCAGATCGACAAGGACCAGCTGTTTTATCTGATGGCCCGGGGGATCGACCCGCGGACGGGGGCCCAGCTGCTGGCCCACGGGTTTTTTGAGGAGCTGATCGACCGGGTTCCTGACAAAAAGATTGGTGAGGCGGTCCGGGCGGCCGTGGCGGATAAGTTTGCCTCCATGCGCCCGAAAGGTAAGGCGAAGGTATCCGTGCGGAAGCCGGCGGTCCGCGTGGCCAAGGCGACCCAAGCCAAAAAGCCGGCGGTGAAGGGTCTAAAAAAAGCCATCAACGTCCGCGCCCTGCAGGGTCTGGCGAAGTAAATTGGGGCGGGAACGCCGCCCGCCTTTGCGATAGGATTTCTGGATGACCACGAATGGAGCCCAAGCCTGCTCGATTCCTGCCATCCCCATGAACGAGGAGGACCGGCAGAGGGCACTGGAGGATCTCAAGCTGATCGACTCTCCCCAGGAGGAGCGGTTTGACCGGATCGTTCAGCTCACTCAGCTGCTGTTCAAGGTTCCGATCGCCTACATTTCCCTGATCGACAAGGATCGGCAGTGGTTCAAGTCGAAGGTGGGTCTCGAGGCCAATGAGACATCCCGCAGCGTCTCCTTTTGCGGTCACGCGATCCTGGAGGACAAGGCGATGGTGGTGCCGGACGCGCTGCAGGATTATCGCTTTGCCGCCAACCCGATGGTGCTGGGGGAGCCGTTCATCCGGTTTTATGCCGGGCAGCCTTTGCGGGGACCGTCCGGTCACAAGGTGGGGACGCTGTGCCTGGCGGACAAGGAGGCGCGGGAGTTCAAGGAGCACGATCTCGAGCTGTTGGCCCAACTGGGCAAGTTGGTGGAGCGGGAGTTCACCCTGCTGGACAAGATCCAGATGCAGATCGAGACGCTGAAGGCCAAGGAGGCGCTGGAGAGGAAGAGCCAGGAGCTCGAGAAAGCGGTGACGGACCTGTCCGCCGAGAAGCAAAACTCCGAGTTTCTTCTCAAAAACATCTTCCCGGGGGATGTGGCCGATGAGTTGCGCGCCAACGGGAAGGTGAGGGCGGTGGGGCATGAGAAAGCGACGGTGATGTTCTCCGATTTCAGCGATTTCACTTCAGTGGCGGCCACGTACTCCCCGGCCGATCTGGTCGAGGAGTTGAACCGCGCGTTTTGCCTCTTTGACGGCTTGAGCGCGCGGCACGGCGTGGAAAAACTGAAGACGATCGGGGATGGCTACCTGTGTGTGGCGGGGCTACAGGGGGATCCCGTGGAGGCGGGGATGAAGATGTTGAAGTTTGCGCTGGAGATTCTCTCCTTCGTGCAAAAGCGGAAGACAGAGGTGGAAGCCGCGGGGAAAAAGTACTGGAATATCCGGATCGGGATCCACTGCG
>CAZWQT010000069.1:0-6732 GCA_964635945.1 uncultured Akkermansia sp.
ATCGTCTGGAACGATCCGGTGAACCTGATGAGTTACGTGGTATTTGTCTTTATGCGGGTCCTGGGTTTCAACGAAACGAAGGCAAAGCAGCACATGCTGGAAGTGCATGAGCAGGGCAAGAGCGTGGTGGCGACGGAAACGCGCGAGAAGGCGGAATTTTACTGCCACCGGTTGCAGGAGTTTGGACTGAAGTCGACGCTCCAAGCCGCGCCGAAATGAGAATTTCGAAAAGCAAAGGCGGCGGGGTGCAAGTGGAGTTGGCCGGACCGGAGGCAGCCCTTCTGCGACAGGTGCTGGAGGGGTTGCAGGAAGCGTATCAGACCGCGCCCGGGGAACTGGATCCCATGGTGGCGAATCTTTGGTATGGCCGAGCGGGGCTGAAGGAAGCCGGCATCCGCGGGGAAGAGGCGGTGCATTGGATCGAGGGACTCCACGAGGTCAGGCTAGGGCGGCAGAAATTCCTTGGGCGATGGCTCAAGGCCTTGCCCCAGCTGGGACATTCCGGGGTCTGGAACATTTCCGAGGAGGATGTGGAAACCTTGGTGGCGGCGTTAAATGACCACCGTCTTCGCCGCTCCGCAGAGTTTGATTTGGGAGAAGGAGATTTGGAGGTCCGGGCGATGGAGAAGGCCAAAGGGGATAAAAGAGTGGCTTTAGTGGAAATCCACTTCCTTGCCTGGATGATAGAACTCCTTCTTCAGTAGTAACTTGCAAAAAAAATCTCAGGCTTTTACTTGGAATTGGACGGAATGGTGCTAACCACCTTGGGCACAAAGACATGATGAAAAACCGCTTTGACGTCATCGTGGTGGGGGGTGGACCGGCCGGTTGCGCCGTGGCTCGTGCCTTTGGTTTGTCCGGGCAGACAGTCGCTCTGTTGGAGGCTGATCCGGCGGAGAAAAAGAAACAGAGGTTTGCCGGTGAGTGGTTGCACCCCCAAGGCGTTGAAGCGTTGCAAAAGCTCGGGTTTGGGGAAATCGCCGAAAAAGTGGGACGCCCGCGGGGTCGGGGATTCGTCGTGTACCCCGGCCACAATGAGTCACCCGTGAAGCTCGATTACATCGATGGCCAAATCGGTTTGGCTTTCCATCACGGCCATCTGGTGGATGAAATGCGCCGAACTGTTTCTGAAACTTCCGGGGTTTCCTTCCTCCCCGGAGTCCGTGTCAAAAGCGCCGATGACCATGGGGTCGTGCTTGAAAACGGGGCGCGGATCGAGGCAGGTCGGGTGATTGGTGCGGACGGCCGGGCCAGCGTGGTCCGGCGCAGTCTGCGCGGGGCTTCCGTCCACAAGCCCATTTCGGCGATGACCGGAATTCTGCTCGAAGGGGTGAAGGCGCCGTATCCCGACTACGGACATGTGTTCCTCGGTCAGCCCAGCTTCCTTCTTGGCTACGAAATCGCACCTTCCACCGTGAGGATCTGTGTCGACGTTCCCTTGAAGTACAAAACCGAAATGAAGGATCCGAACTGGCTGATCGACGCGATCCGCGACACCTTGCCCCCCGTCTGGCGGCAGCCGGCCGAAGAGCAGATCCGCAAGGGGCAGCTGTCCTGGCAGGCCAACCATTTCCTCGCCCGAGCCGATTACGGCAACGGTCGCCGGATCCTCATCGGGGATGCGGCCGGGCATACGCATCCCCTGACCGCCACCGGGATCACCAACGGCTTGGTGGACGCGATTGAATTGTCCGAAGCGCCCGACTTCCGCTCCTTTGCCCGCAGCCGTCGGCGCGCCTGCCGGGTGCCTGAACTTCTCTCCCGGGCCCTTTATGAGTGTTTCTCCAAGGAAGACGCTTTCTCGCAGTCGCTCCGGCGGGCGGTGGTCTCGCTTTGGCGCAACGATGAAAAGGAGCGGGCCAGGACCATGGGGCTTCTCATGGGCAACGGTCGGTCTTTCCTTACGTTCGCCGGTCCATTTCTCAAGGCTCTTTGGGGGGCTTGGAAGGGGCGGCCGTCTTCCCGCGTGGGTGCAGCCGACTTGGCCTCGGCCGTCAGTTGGATTCGCTTGCCCCTGGCTTACGCGCTGGCGGGGCTGGTTAAGTCCCGGAGTTAAAAGCAACCGGCCCGTGCGGGTCGTTTACGACTACAATTACGTTTAGGATTCCAGAAATTTGGCGAAAGCTTTGAGCGGGAAAGCGCGCTTGTAGTGGTCATACCGAATAAGAGTGGTTCGGTAAAAAAGGCCGGGGATGGGTTGGGGAGGGAAATCTCCACTGGGCAGCTGGGTGTGCAGGAGAAATTCCAATCCGCGGGTCACGGCGGGATCGTCCTTGGGACCGGTGGCCAGCAGGGCGATGACCGCGAGGGCGGTGGGTTCAACCAAGCCGGTCGCGGAGGGAATGGGACGCCGTTCGTAGCAGGAGTCGGGATGTTCGCCCCATCCGCCATCGGCTCGTTGCTGGCGAAGAAGGAACTGACGACCCAATTTCACGCGAGGATCGTCGGCCGGAATCCCCACGGCCCGAAGCCCAGGTAAAACGAAGGAAGTGCCGTAGTTGAAGCAAATTCCCCAGACGGCCTCCCAAGAGCCGTCGGGCAACTGGGTGTCGGTCAGGTAGCGAATGCCGTTTTGCACGGCACGATCGAGCCGGGCCCGTTCCATGTCCGGAAATTCCTGGCGAACCAAGGCGAGGGCCGCGAGGACGGAGCCGGTGCATTCGGCAAAAGAGTGGTCGACCATGATATCGGCAAAGACGTGGGATCCGTTGAAGATTTCGATCCATTCGGGGCCGACGATTCGGTCGCAACTGCCCCAGCCGCCGTTTTTGTTTTGATAGCTCAAAATGAAATTCAGCCCATCCCGGACAATCTCCGGCGAAGTCGGTTCCGGAAGAAAAGGCTTGGACTGGATGAGGGCGAGCAGGCTTTCAGCCGTGCAGTCGGCGATCGACCAACCGTTCTGGCGCTCGCTGAACGGCCAACCGCCTTTGCGGGGCAAGCGATGGTATCGGCGCGGGTTGGGTAGCTCGTCGACCACTTGATTTTCGCGGAGGTAGCGGCACCCGTTTTGCACAACCTCCACCGGGACGGATTCCGGGGGGAGCCGGGTCAGGCCTTGGAGCGTGAAGCCGGTATCCCAGACCTTGGAGGAGGTGAAGCCTTGGCAGGCCGTGTGGTCGGCATGCTGCCAAAGGTAGAGCGGCAACTTAGCCCAGCTTTTTTCCACGCGCTCCGGTTGGCCCTCAAGAAAGTGGGCGAGGGTGTTGTAGCAGGCGTTGACGGGGGCCTGACGGATGTAGTCCGATTGTTCGTCCTCGTAGAGAATATGTTCGTAGGTAAGTTTCAGGGCCTTCCGGCGGATCCAGGCGGGAATCCACGGTTCCAGACGCTGGACCAGCGGCATGAGCAGGCGAACCGGCAGGGATTCGGGGACGAGGTTATCCGTGGGGGCGAGGTCGGCCCGGTGTCGGGACCAGCGAATTTCCCCATAGCCTTGGGGATACAGTTCGCGGCGAAGTTCGCGCAGCACCGGGTCGAGCGGGGCCTGCCAGCGGCGGCCGTAGAAGTAGGCCATGGGGAGATAGACGATGCGGACGTAGCCCGAGATGTTGATCGGCTGGAGAGGGAACCATTGGGGCAGGAGGTAAAGTTCGGGTGGCACGGGGGTGACCCCGTGCCACGGATATAAGTTGAGCAGGGCGAGAATGAATTTGCCCCAAGCGGCCGCTTTGACCGGGGTCCCCGAGGCATGAATCCAGCTCCGCATCTTTTGTAGCTCGGGCCGGTCCGGCTTTTCGCCCAGCAGACGCAACGCGACGTAGGAAATCGAGCTGGTGAAGACGGCTCCCCTGACTGATTCCTCGTGCAGGCCGACCGATCCATCGGGAAGTTGGGGCTTGAGGAGTCCGGCCACGAAGCGTGGGCGTTCAGGGTCCGGGATGGGCCGCCGGGTCAGGTGAGTGGTGATGACGTAGAGCGGCAGCAGGAAATTCGGTCCGGTGTAGGGAACCGACCAGCTACCGTCACTGACCTGGATCTGTTGCAGATGACCGACCAGCCGCTGGGCGGCCTCGGCAACGCGGGAGGAGAGATCGGTAGGGCTCACGGATCAATTGACTCGAGACGGCGGATTCGGTCCAACGTCTGCTTTTGGAAATCCTGGGTCAGGGCGGAAACGAAATCGGCAAGGGCAAGTTTGGGATTTTCCACGAGAGGCTTCAGGTCCAGGGCTAACACCACCTCCTCCGCCTGGTCGGGAGCGTAGGCATCGGCGAAGGTGGCCTGGGCGCGTCGGCGGCCGGCGGCGGCAAGGTCATATCGTTTCCCGTGCACCTGAGACTGAAAAACGCGCAGAAGGGAGGGGCCGAAATCGGCAGGGGCCGGGCAGGGAAGGCGGATTACTTTGTCCGAAGGAACCCAATCCAAGTCGCCCCAGACCTCGGTGCCGTAGATTTCGGCGGGGCGTTCGGACGGACTCAGTTGGCGGAGGGCAGCCAGGCTGGCGAGAAGCACGGCGAGATGAGTTTCGTGCCGGTCGGCGGGATTATGGAGGTAGAGAGCCCGGGGTTTGGCTGTTTTGAAAATTTGCAGGAGGTCGGAGGTGAGGGCGTTCCGACCGGCGCCGCGGACTTCGGCACTGGGGTGGCCCAGTTGGATCACGGTCGCGTAACCGCCCAAAACCGCCGCCTGTTTTTGCTCGTCCCGCCGGATTTGACCAAGTTCCGAACCGGACTTTTCGGCGAAAGGGCCGGAGCGCGGGGCACCGGCCCCGTCGGTAGCCACCACCCCGGAGAAGCGGAGATTTTTTTTCGCCCGGCAGGCGCAGATTCCGGGGAAGGCCATGATTTCGAGGTCATCGGCGTGGGCGCCGATCCCAAGGTGGGTGGTGGAGGAGAGGGCAGCTTGCCAATCCCCGCCGGAAGGGGCGGTGGCTTCGGCTGCGGGACGGGAAAATTTCACCGGCGCAGTTTCCGCCAGGGGTGGCGGCTGGGGGAGAAGACCCAGAGGGAGGCGGCCAAGTAGTTAAGGAGGGCGCCGGTGGCAACGGCGACACCGTTGAGAACGGCCGTTTCGATGGGGCGGGCGGAATCCAAAAGAAAGACAAGAAGGTTCAGGATGAGAATTTGGACTCCAAAAGAGAGCAGGGCGGTGGAGTAGTAGTGGAGGGCTTGGCGCCAGTGGGGCGGCCAGTGGTGGAAGGTCCAGAAGGCATTGAGAAGGTAGTTCGTCCCGCAGCAGAGCATCCAGGAGAAAGCGGCTGCAGCGGTGACGACGGAATGATCTCCCGGGTGCCAGCCGAAGTGGTTGTAGCCAAAAGAGAGAATCACCCACACCAGCAGAGTGTTCAGGATTGTTCCCACCGCCCCGACCACCCCGAACCGGACAATGCGGAGCACCTCGGAATGGTTCAGCCGGGGGGAGGCTTGGCCGCGGGAAGCGGGGGCGGAGGTCGGGTTCACGGCAAGAGATCATGGCGGACGAGACGTTGAGGGGCAATTGAGTTGAACGCGGTGAGGAGGGAGGTGTCCAAGGGGGATGGCGGGAAATTCTTGCCACGGTCACGGGGAAGGCGAACTTGAGGTCGCGGTGCGTGACCTGATTTGCCAGGAGACGCTGATCATCCGCGGGGAGCTTTCCGAGCCTCCCACGTGGTTTCCATCGTTTCGTGAATTGACGATGCGGTTGAAAGGCTCGGTGGTTGCCGTAATCCTGATTGAATCCGACCGGAAAATGAGGGATCTCTATTGGCGATGGACGGGAAGAAACGGCGGCCGGGATTTCATCAACGACATGATTTTTTCCGACGAGTACACCCCGGGGATCAAGCTGGACAGCAGCCACGACCGGTTGCATCCCACGGTGACCACGGAAAAGATCGTGCCGGAAAATCTCGACGATTTGGCCGGCCGGGTGGCGGCCTTGGCCGCCTTGGCCCGCTGAGCCCAAAAATTGTCGCGGCCAGCCTGGTGCTGGGGGCCGCGGTGGCTCTGGTTTTGGGTCGCTCCGGGGAAACGGTGCCTTCCGCCGACCTCAAGCCCCAAGGCGATCTTTTTACCTATCAAGGGAAGCCGTTTACCGGGACGGCGGTGTCGGAATCCAAAGGACGCAAGACGGAGGTGGAATTTTGGGACGGGCGGATGCACGGGCGGTACCGGAGTTGGCATGCCAACGGCAATATGGAGAGCGAGGCATACTTTGAAAACGGCCAGCGGGAGGGGAGAGCCCGGTTGTGGAACCGTGAAGGACAACTCCTTCAGGAAACGAGGTTTCGGCGCGGTTTGGCGGAGGGGGATGCGACGGAATGGTACGCGAATGGCAATCTGGAGCGACGGACCGGTTGGCAAAAGGGGAAGCGGAGTGGAAAGGTGGAAACTTGGTACGAAAACGGCAAGAAGAAGGGGATCGGCGTCTTCAAGAACGGGGAGCGTGATGGCACTTTTCTGGTTTGGTGGCCCAATGGGAAAAAGAGGGTGGAGACCAATTACCGGAAAGGCATTCCCGATGGGTGGTGGGTGGAATGGGATGAGGACGGCGACAAGGTAAAGCAGTCCTTTTTCGTGCAGGGTAAGGAGGCAGAGGTGTCGCCCAAGAGGGAGTCTTGAACCGGGCAGGGGGTGGGGTAGGATTTCTGTTCCAGAAGCGCCCGTAGCTCAACTGGATAGAGTGTCGGCCTCCGAAGCCGAAGGTTGTGGGTTCGACCCCCGCCGGGCGCAAAAATGAATAATGATCCGGAGGCTCCGGAGGCTGGGATCGAACCAGCGACCAATCGGTTAACAGCCGACCGCTCTA
>CAZWQT010000070.1:0-6717 GCA_964635945.1 uncultured Akkermansia sp.
ATGCGTGGGAGTAGCCGAGATACGGCATCTGCAGAAGCCAAGACGCCTCATCCGCCCCCGCCTTGTCAAAGGCGGGCTGCAAAAAGCCTGCGAGCAAAAATCCCAAGGCGGTGACCTGAATCCAGCTTCGGACCGGGGGAGGTATTCCTCCAAAGAACGCCACCGTCGCCACCAGCGCTAGGATCCCCAGCGGGGTAAAGTTCTGGATCAGCTTCCGCCAGTAGAGCTGGGAAAACTTGCCGAGGGTTTCCCGAAATGACTCCGGGGCCGGAGTTCCGGGAGCTTGGGGCGGTTCCTGCAAAAGTTCCGGCGGAGTCGCCCCCACGACCCGACCCACGGTTTTGAGGAGCTGATCTGATAGCTTGCCAGAGTACTGACTTCGATTCACTGAATAGAAAAAGCCCTCCTTGGTGCTGGTGAAGCCCCAGTTCATCGGGGGATTGGTCATGGAGGAAAAAGGCATGTAGGCGTAAGGGGAAAGACCGGCGGCCACCCCCACCAACACCAGTAGACCAGTCCGCCAGTGGGCCATCTTTCTGCGGATGACCATCCAAAGGACAAAGGCCACCCCCACACACCACAGAAACCGAACCGAGGAATGCCAGGTAGCCGGCTCCTGGGAAAGGTATCCGAACCCCCAGTAAACCAGGGCTGCAGAACCGGCCAGATAGAGCAACCCCTCAGCCAGAAAGTCCCGCCGGCGTAAAACCATCACCAGAACCGGCAGGATCGATAGCGAGATCATCAAATGGTGGTTGCTCATACCGAGGGCGAAAAAGAAAGCGCACCAGGCCAGCCCATGGGTCCAAGCCGGGTCCCTCAGCCACCGGTAAATGGCCAGAAGGTAAAGCATGACGGCAAGGACATGAAGGGCGTACACCTCCGCGATGACTGCCTGAGACCAAACCGATACACTAAAGGCCAGAGCCGTTGCCCACCCCCAGGCCAAAATCTGGGCCAGCCGGTCGGAAACCCCCGCCCAGCGCATCGAGCTGCAGAGCAAAAGCGCAGCCAGGCCGATGCCCAATGCGGAACACACCCCGGAAAAGAGATTCACCTCCCAGGCGTTGTTCCCCAGAGGAAGCAGCTGAAAGAGCCAGGATGCGATGGTCCAAAGCGGGTAACCGGTTGGATGCGGGACTCCCATATGAACCGCCGCTGTGAGAAACTCGCCGGAATCCAGTAACCCGACATTCGGTTGCACGGACCACGCGTAAACGATTTGGGAAACCAGCCAGGCGGCCAGTGCCGCCATCCAGTCCGGCTTCTCAAAGGGCCAGTGCCACGGTTTCTTGTTTTGGGTCGGCACGTTCATGGAAAAATTCTTCGCATGGCTAATTGCAACACTCGCAAAGCCGCTTCCTGCGCGATCTGCAGAGACATCTTGGACTGCCCCTCCCTTCTTTCCGTGAAAACGATTGGCACCTCCTGAATCCGGAAGCCCCCCTGCCAGGCCAGAAAATGAATCTCGATCTGGAAACCGTAACCTTGGGCGGTGAACTTATCCCAATCCAAGCCTTCCAGAACCCGCCGCCGGATCGCCTTAAAGCCACTGGTTGGATCGGTCATCGGCAGTCCCGTCAGCATTCGAGCGTACCAACCACCAAAGGTGCTCACCCAGAGACGGGACTGCGGCCAGTTCAAAACCCTCACCCCGTTTAGGTAACGCGACCCCACCGCGATATCAGCTCCGTCGGTTAAAGCCTGCAGCAACCTCGGTACATCCGCTGGATCATGGGAAAGATCTGCATCCATTTCGACCACGGCGTCGTAGCCCCGTTTTAACGCCCACTGAAACCCCGCCTTGTAGGCTGAGCCCAAGCCGGCCTTTCCGGGCCGTTCCAGCAGATGCACCCTTTTCCCAAACTCGGATGTCTGTTTCACTTTGGCCGCCGTACCGTCCGGAGAGTTGTCATCCACCACTAAAATTTCCGCCCCCCGCGCCTTGGCCTGCACTTCCTCCAGCACATGCTGGATGGTTTCGCCTTCATTATAGGTAGGTAAAATCACCAGAAACTTCTGGATCTTGGGTGCGCTGCCCTGCCCGCGTGTCTCTGTTTTTTTGGAAAGATTTTTTTCGTTGGTCACTTCCATTTCGATCTCTTCCCCCTCCCACCATTTTTTCAAGTCCCGGGAAGCGGGCCCAAACCGAAGATAAGCCGCACCTCCTAGACCAACCACCCAGCCCGCCAGACCCAGCGACAACATCGCGGAAACCCAGAACGGCACCTCAAATGTGAGAACTGCCTCACGGTAACCCGGCGCGCTCCGAAATCCCGAGAGGGCGAGGCTGATCCGGTTGAGTTCGGCAGATTTTCCGTCAATGCGCACTTTCCAATCCGGATGCCAAGCTTGGGTCACGGCGACCCAGGACAACTGCCCGGAAAGCTGAATCTGGATTCGATTCGGTCCATCCTGCCGAAAGGTGTGCTCATCCAGAATCCGGAAGGGCGCTCCCTCCCGATCGCGGAACGCCGGGGTGAGTTCTACCTCTCCGTTCTGGGGGTTCATCACCCCGGCAAGGTTGGGATCATTCATTTCCACTCCGGACAGCTCAACCGGCAAGAAGTAGAGTCGGATCAACCCCAAATCGGCGGCGGAGTAGGCATAGCTGTCCTTGGGGATGGATACATAGTTTTGCGCGAAAAAACCAGGGGCGAGAGAGTTCGGATTTTCCAGAATCATGAAGAAATTGTTTTCATACACCAAAGGATACTGTTGGCGGAACGCAGCCTGGAGTTGCTCGGGGGTGTCGACGTCCTTTCGGTCGATGAAGATGTACCGTACCCCTTGGGTACTCAGGGAGATTTTCATCAAATCCGCCGAGGCGCCTCCCCCGTCCTGCAAAGCGCGCATGCCCTTGGACATAAAGTAGGATTGGAAAGCCTCCGTGGAAATCGGGCGGCCGGTCAGTTGCGGAAGTTGGAGGTAAAAATACCGCCCGGAAAGCGGCAGGATCGCTCCGGGTCGTTTTTGATTTTTCAGGAAATCCGCAGCTTGCTGAAACGCCTCATAAGTCCCGGCCTCAAGACGACTTTGAAAGTACTTGGCGTAGTATGGGCCGAAATCGATCGCGGCGAGCAGCAGGGCAGCCACCGGAATCCAAGGTCGGCTTTTGCCGGGACAGAGGCGTGCCACGGCCAGCCCTCCGACGGCGCCCAGACAGAAAGCTCCCCCCACCTGCCAAAATGACCAAGGCGCCCGGACGGTTCCGATGAGAGGGATCATTTCAAATAGTTGGAACCCGGGCACGAGCATATAGGTTGCGAGCCCAGCCGCAAAAGTCGGCCACCGCCACCTGCCCCTCGGCCAGATCACGGCCAAGACAGCCACCGGTCCGAGAGCGGCAACCCAGAAAAAGGGCAGAACCCAGTCCTGCAGTCCTTGGGCAGATTTGAGGAACTCAAGGATTCCCCCCAACCCGCTTCGCGGGCCGAGACTGAACCAGTGTACGAGAAGTAATAAGCCGAGAAAAATCCGGATCGGCCCATCCAGCGGTGACGGATTGCCTTTTCTTCGGCTTTCCACAGCGATGGCGGTTGCCGCCACCAGGATTAGGCCAAGGTAAAATCCCCCGTCCTCGACGGTGAAATTGGGCGGCATGCCTTGAAGAAAAAGCCCGCCGCGATCGAACCAGGAAAGCGGGGCCTTGATGGAGAAGCTGGCTTGCCAACCCTGCAGCGGGTCGGTGCTGAACAAGGTCATCCGGCCGGTTTCCCGCAGACCGGATAACTGCGGGAGGACTCCCAAGACCAGCCAAAGGCCTGCGGCGATGAGACAGCCCTTGAGCAGAGGTGCGGCCTTGGAGGGATATTGGAAGTGCAGCCAAATGGCCAAACCGAGGGCGACGGGACCAAAAACGGCGGCGATTTTATTGAATGTGAGACTCATGGCGGCTACCGCAATTGCCAGGAGGATGATTCCCCTGCCCGAGTTTCGGGTGGCTATTTCCAGCAACGCCCAACCGATCAGGGGCGGGTAAGGCATGCAAAACACCACCGGCATATGTTCGTTCCCAGCCAGTCGTAGCGCCGCCTGGGGTCCGAAAGCGTAGAGGAACGCGCCGATCCAGCCTGCTCGAGCATCCCCGGTCAACTTTTTGAGAAAAGCGGCCATGAACAGTCCGGATACCATCAGGGAGACAAATCCCATGATTTTACCGCCTACCACCGGGTCTCCGAAAATCCCCCCAAGCCACATCCAGAACATGGTCAGCGCCGTTCCTGCCAAGGGGGCGGTGGGGGCCCCGCCCAGATAATTCGGCGACCACCACGCATACCCTCTATTTTCCCCGATCAGGTTGGCGAGATCCTTGGCCTTGGCATAGTTAGCCAGAAGTTCCTGGTTGGACGGCCCCGTCGTCAACCATCCCCAGGCCAGTGTAAGGCCAAACCCGATAGCCAAAATGGCCTCCACGGTTACTAACGATGACTTGGTGTTTGCCCTCATGACGACCGGATCAGGTTTTCAACCTCACGGGCCACATGCTCGACTTCTTGCACCTCCAAT
The DNA here is from genome assembly GCA_964635945.1 of uncultured Akkermansia sp. Taxonomy (GTDB): domain Bacteria; phylum Verrucomicrobiota; class Verrucomicrobiia; order Methylacidiphilales; family Verrucolacustridaceae; genus Verrucolacustris. The sequence continues at coordinate 4,510 of CAZWQT010000070.1, forward strand.
TCGGGGAAGATCGGCAGGGCAAGGGTTTCGCGGGAAAATTTCTCGGCCCAAGGGAACTGTCCCTCACGGTATCCAAGATCCCGGAAACACTCCTGCACATGCAACGGCCTGGGGTAGTAGACCTCCGTCCCCACTCCTTTTTCTTGGAGGGACGCCCGGATGGAGTCCCTTTTGTCCCTGCCGGGAATTCTTACAACGAACTGGTTAAAGGTATGACTGGGATGGCACCGGAAAGGCAAAAGGAGCCTTGAGTCCGCATGCTCCATCCCACTTGGATCTTCGTTGCAGACACATTCACTTTCCGCAGGCCGGGCCATTTGACCTTGGGAAAAGTGACGGAAATAGACCTCGGCATTTTGAGCCCTCCTTTCCAGCCAGCCGGCCAGCATTGGGAGTTTGATGCGCAAAAAAGCTGCTTGCAGCTCATGGAGGCGAAAGTTTCCACCCACCTCCTCATGGAAATATTTTTTCTTGGCACCGTGGACCCGCAGTTTTCGCACTTTTTCTGCCAACTGCGGATCTTGGGTCACCACTGCACCCCCCTCCCCCAAGGCACCTAGGTTCTTGGTCGGGAAAAATGAGAAACAGCCGATGGTGCCGATCGTGCCAGCATAATTTTGACCCACCTTGGCTCCGAGAGACTGGGCCACGTCTTCCACAATGGGGAGGCCGGCTTTTTGAGCGACCTTGAGGAGGGCATCCATATCCGCCGCCTGTCCGAATAGATGCACGGCCATGATGGCCTTCGTCTTGGGGCCGATGGCGCTGACAACCGCGGACACGTTCAGGTTGTAGCAACACGGGGCGCTATCCACGAAGACGGGTCGGGCCCCAAGACGTGCCACGGATCCCGCGGATGCAAAAAATGTGTAACTAGGAACAATTACCTCGTCCCCCGGGCCGACCCCAAGAGCTTGCAGGGCTAGAAGCAGGGCATCCGAACCGGAGGAAACACCCACCGCGTGCTTGATTCCGAGAAATTCCCCGAACTCTCGTTCCCAAGACTCCAGTTCCGGACCCAAAATAAAAGACCCACTCGCTAAAACCCGATGGAAGGCCTCTGAAAGCTTGCCCTCCATGACCTCGTGTTGCTTTTTTAAACTAAAAATGGGCAGGGTCACGGTTGATCTCATTTTTACAAGTTCTTGGAAGATAGAGAGTTTTACTCTATAGAAAAAGTTCCAATAGCCAACACAAACTACCTTTGAAGAAATCCACTTCCTGCCGCATTCCCGCCTCAAAAAGAAAGGCGTTACGACGGAATATTATGGGCTTGGGTCTGGGGTTTCTGACGCTGCTTTGGGCAGTTCTTTATCTACCCAATCTGCGCACCTCTCCCCCATGGTATGGGGACGAAATCCTAACCTTGGATATCGGGAAGGCCCTCTCCCAAGGCGAGTTTGCCAACCGGGCCGTGTACTGCACCTTCAATTCCCCCACCTACAACTACCAGCCTGGATTTGCCTGGTGTGTGGGCTGGTTTTCCCGGATCACGCAAGGCGACATACTGGGAGGACGGGTGCTCTCGTCTTTGGTGGGTTGGGCGACGGCGGCAGTGGGGTTTTGGTTTTTTGCCCGAAAATTTGGCTTGGCGGTCGGGTTTTTTTATTCCTTCCTGCTTTTGGGGTATGCGCAGGCCATCGTTCATTATCGATGGATCTATCCACATAATGTAGTCGGATTGTCGCTGATTGCAGCCGCTGGGCTCCTTCTCCGCCCGGCAGATTTTCGCAAAGACTGGAAAATAGGAGGGTGCTTGGCCGTAGGCGCCGCGGCCCACCTTTTGGCAGCCCATGCGACCTTGGTCAGTGGTTTCTGCCGGCTGCTCCGGCCGAAATCCTGGCTACCTGTCGGCATCCCCCCACTCATCACGTTTGCAGGGACTTTCGCTCTTCTCAGCTTGAAGTTTCCGGGTTGGGTAACCGAAGATTTTACCGCCCTCCTTGATCAGTACGCTCGCTACAACGCAGAGAATGGGGCTGGCGCAAAACTCCTCGTGAATATTCTTAACTTTTTTGCACAGGACCCCTTTCACCTGCTTGCGGCCGGAGGCTGTCTCCTCGTCTTTACCCGAAGGACCTACCCTCTGGGAATTCTCAGTCTGGGCATGGTTCTTTTGCTAACCCGCAACCGGCAAAACCTTCCCTTATTTTACTATCAAGCCATGGCCGTTCTACCCCTGCTGGCTGCGGCCAGCGCTGTTGGCTA
>CAZWQT010000071.1:0-6496 GCA_964635945.1 uncultured Akkermansia sp.
GCATCGTGGCACCGCTGGTTCTGCCGGAGGCCAAGGAGAGCTCGATCGCCGGGACGGTTTCCGGATATCTCCGGGTGAACAATGACCCGAAAAACGGAAACTTGGCGGCCCAGCTGGACCTCTCCAGTCCCGACCTCTCCGCCAACCTGCCGCATCTGCGCTTGCCGGAAAACCAGGTCAGCGTGAAAGCCGACCTAGCCCTCGGCGAGGATCGCAACCTCGCCATCCGGAAAGTGGCGGTGGCCTCCCGACAGGCGGGTCTGGATTGGCTGGAACTGTCGGCAGAAAAAGCGGCACGTTCCGGGCTGGCAGTTTCCGGCAAGATGGATCTGGCGACATTGAGCCAAAACGTTCCCATGGTGACGCCCTATGTTTCGACCGGGACCTTGGTGTGGAAAGCCAATGTGGGGGATCCGAAGGATGGTTTGCGAAAAGTCGGCTTCAGCGCCCAGGCCCAGGGGTTGACCGTAGGCCTGCCGGAGATTGGAACGATTCCCGGACTCCAGGCCACGGCCCAGGGCCTGATGGATGTGGGTAAGGAGGGGTTGGCTTCGTTGGATGAATTCAATCTCACCGCGGATGGTCCGGGCGGAAAATTGCAGATCGTAAAACTGGCCTACCGTAAAAACGGAGCACTGGCGTGGGAGTCCGGGCGGGCCTCCCCGGGTTGGGTGAGCGTTTTGGCGCAGCCTTGGCTCAAGCCCAACCGATGGGTGGACGGGGATGTGGTGCTGGGGCAGGGGTTCTGGGAGCCGGGGGAGCACGGTTCGTCCGGGGAGATCGATGTGAGCTTGCTGGAGGCCAGGATTTCCGACCGGAAAGGGCTGACCCCTCTTTCCGGGCGTTTCCGCGGAGATTGGGAATATGACAGCCGGACACAGCTTTTTGTCCTCAAGAACGCGACTTTTCTTTTCCCCGAATTCAAGGACAACCCGGTGGAGGTTTTCTCCCTGCAGGCGGGGCCGGAACTTTTTCAGACCAAGGTGACGGGTGGGGCGCTGGATCTGCGGGGCGTGCTCGACCAGTACGGGGCCTGGCAGTCGACGCCCCCGGATCCCGCCCGGCCGCCCCGGACCACCCGCCTCGACATTGCGGTGGACCTGGATCAGGTGGTTTTGGCCGATGCGCGGGTGGGGCCGGTGAAGATTGCCCGTCTCCGTTATGGGCCTGAGGGAATTTTGCTTGAGCCATCCACGGTCGAAGTGCAGGGAGGCCTGATCCGGGGTTCGGTGGTGCAGACGGGCGGCACGGACCGCCCTTTGCAGGCGCGCCTGTTTGTCGAAAAATTCCCCCTAGGGGCAATCCTGGGTCCCATGATTCAGGATGCCCGCGGTCCCGTCGGGGGATTCGCGGATCTGGAGTTTACCGGACAGGCGGCCGGCGCCCGCCTCGAGGATCTACAGCGGACGTTGTCGGGGCAGGGGAGCCTTCGTCTTTACCAGGCCCACCTCGAAAACCTGCCGGCGATCGACAAGGCCTTGAAGGGAACGGGACAGTTTTTGGGATCGAGCTTTATTGCGGGAAGTGAAATCAACGGAGTGGGTGGGGCCTTTCAGGTCGGTGGCACCCGGATCACCACCCAGGATCTGCGCGCTTCGGGAACCGCTTTGGCGGCCGGGATGCGCGGTTCGTTGGACTGGATGAGCCAAGCCATCGACTTTCAGGTCAATCTGGCGCTGACCCGCGAGGCGATCCAGAGCAGCGGGCAGCTGCAGGGGGTGATGACGCAGTTGGTCGGAAGCAGCACGGACTATTACACCAAGATTCCCGGTTCGGCCACGATCACCGGGACCTTGGCGGACCCCCGGGTGCAGATGGATGTGGGCAAAATGCTGGCGGAAGGCGGGATCAATCTTCTCCTGAATGCGCCTTCAGGAGTTTTGCAGGGGGCGGGAGGCGCAGCCGGAGGAGCGGCGGGGGCCGCGGGGAGCATCCTGCAGGGGGTGGGAAATCTGTTTAAAGGGTTTTGAGCCGCGGGGCGTTTGCCCGTAGGATTTTACGATGCGCAGCATGACCGGTTTTGGTTCGGCGAAAGTGTCGACCCCCCATGCCGGTTTCCGCGTGGAGATTTCCTCCGTCAACAAGCGGGGTCTTGAGGTGATTGTCTATCTCCCCGGGGACCTGGCCCGGTTGGAGCGGGAAATCCGGGAAGAGGTGGCCGGGCAGGTGGCCCGGGGCAAAGTCACCGTGGCCGTGCAACCTGAGGCTGGCCCCTCCAAGAACGGCCGGAGTCTGGACCTGCCCAGGGCCGCCCAGTACGCCGCCCAGCTCCGCGCGGCTGGCAGGAAGCTCGGCGTGCAGAGCGGGCCGTCTTGGTCGGACCTTCTCGGGCTGCCCGGGGTGGTTTCCAACCAATCGCAACCGCTTTCGCCCAAGGATGACCGCAAAGTTCTCGCCGGAGTCCGGGCTGCTTTGGCCAAGATGGTTTCCTCCCGGGAGCGGGAGGGGAGTCATATGGTGCGTGCGCTCAAGGGGCATCTCCGCCGCATGGAAACTGTCCGGACCAAGATGGAAAAGGCGGCTGGGGCCATGCGAAAAAACCAGGGCGAGAGGCTGCGGGCCCGGTTGCAGGAGCTGGCTCGCGAGGCGGGAGTGGAACTGGAACCGGAGCGACTGTTCAAGGAGGTGGCCTCGGCGGCTGACCGTGGGGATGTCACGGAAGAAATCGGAAGGATACGCGCTCATCTGACGGAAGCGTTGGGGCAGACGGGCAAGCGCGCTCCGGGGGGTCGGACCTTGGAGTTTTTGATCCAGGAGTTGATGCGGGAAGCCAACACGGTGGGATCGAAATCCGGGGAGCTGGAGCTGACCCGGCTGGCGATTGAGTTTAAATCGGAGCTGGAGAAGCTCCGGGAACAGGCGGCGAATCTTGAATAACTTCAGCCGGGCGGGAATTTTGTTCGTGGTCTCGGCCCCATCGGGCACCGGAAAGACGACCCTCTGCGCCAACGTCCGGCAGACGCCGGATCTTGTGTACTCCGTCAGCTGCACCACCCGGGAAATCCGCAAGGGAGAGAAGGATGGGACGGACTATTTCTTTCTCCCCCGGGAGGAGTTTGAGAAACGGGTGAAGGCGGGCGAGATGCTGGAGCACGCCGACGTTTACGGGCAGTATTACGGAACCCCCAAGGGACCGATCTTGGAGCATCTGGCGGCCGGTCGCGATGTGCTGTTGGACATCGATGTCCAGGGAGCCCGGCAGATCCGGGAGTCCCAGGATCCCAAGATCCGGGCGTCCTTGGCGGATATATTTATCATGCCGCCGGATCTGGAGGAGTTGCGGCGGCGGTTGGAGGGTCGGGGCACCGAAACAGCCAAGCAGATCGAAAAGCGGATCCAGGCGGCCGACTCTGAAATGGCCGACTGGAAGAGCTACCGCTACACCATTTTAAGCAGCTCGATGGAGGAGGATTTGATCAAGTTCCGCGCGATCATCCGGGCGGAGCGCTACCTGAGCCGAAGGCTCGACCTGCATCATGGCTGAAAAAGGCACGCCGCGGATCGTTTTGGGGGTAACCGGCTCGATTGCGGCCTTCCGCGCTGCCGATCTGGCCAGCGCGATGGTCCAGGAGGGCTGGGAAGTACATGCCGTGCTCACTGCCGATGGGGCGCGTTTTCTGCCGGCCCTCACCTTGGCGGCACTGACGCATCGTCCAGTCCATACCTCGCTGTGGGAGGAGGGGGAGGGTGGCCGGATGTCCCATCTGGATCTTGCCCAAACGGCCTCCGCGGTGGTGGTGGCACCGGCGAGCGCGGACTTTCTGGCCCGGACGGCCCACGGTTTGGCGGGGGATGTCCTCGGGGCGGTGCTGTTGGCTACCCGGGCTCCCTTGATTTTTGCACCCGCGATGAACACGAACATGTGGACGCATCCGGCCACCCGGGAAAATGTGCAGGTGTTGTCCTCGCGCGGGGTACTTTGGGCCGGACCAGCCGAAGGTCGCCTGGCCTGTGGGGCCGAAGGGCCGGGTCGGTTGGCTCCCACGGGGTCAATTCTGGATCAGGTGAGGAAGGTTTTGCGAAAGGGCAAAGGGAAATGAGCCAGACCGCGAAGTTTAAGCCGTCACCTGCCTTTGTGAAGAGGGCGGTCTTTCAAAGCGCGGCAAAGTACAAGTCGATGCACCGGGAGTCTTTGCAGAACCCGAAAAAATTCTGGGGCCGGATGGCTCGGCAGGAGCTGAGCTGGTTTCAGGAGCCCAAGAAGGTGCTGGAGTGGAAAGAGCCGTTTGCCAAGTGGTTCAGCGGCGGCCGGCTCAACCTCAGCGCCAACTGCCTGGATCGTCACTTGGAGGGTCCCCGGCGGCACAAGGCAGCCATCGTGTTTGAAGGAGAGCCGGGGGATGTGCGGGTCCTGACCTATCAACAACTCCACGATGAGGTCTGCCGGTTTGCCCACGGCCTGCACGGGGAGGGGATCCGCAAAGGGGACCGGGTGATGATCTATCTTCCCATGGTGCCGGAGGCGGCGATTGCCATGCTGGCCTGTGCGCGGATCGGGGCGGTTCACAGTGTGGTGTTCGGGGGGTTCAGCGCCGAAGCGCTCAAGGACCGGATTCATGACTGCGGCGCCAAGATGGTGATCACCGCGGATGGGGGATACCGGCGGGGTCAGGTGGTGCCCCTGAAGAAAAATGTGGATGCAGCCGTGAGCGGCTGTCCGGAGGTCAGAAGAGTGATCGTGCTCAAGCGGACCGGGACGGTGGAAGCACTGAACGAGATCGACCGCTGGTGGCACGACATCATCCAGTCTCAACCCCCCGATTTTCCCCCGGAAAAGATGGAAAGTGAGGATCCCCTTTTCATCCTCTACACCAGCGGCAGCACGGGAAAGCCCAAGGGCATCCTTCATTCAACGGCAGGTTATCTTTTGGGCGCCCATCTCACGACCAAATGGGTTTTTGATCTGCAGGAGCAGGATCTTTTCTGGTGCACGGCTGATGTGGGATGGGTGACCGGACACAGCTATGCGGTGTACGGCGCGCTCAGCAACGGGGCGACCACCCTGATGTACGAAGGGGCGCCCAACCAACCCGAACCGGACCGTTTTTGGCAGATCATCGCGAAGCACCGGGTGACCATTTTCTACACCGCTCCCACGGCGATCCGGGCCTTCATCCGCTGGGGAGATCACTGGATCCAAAAGCACGACCTTTCCACCTTGAGGCTGCTGGGTTCCGTGGGGGAACCGATCAACCCTGAGGCTTGGCTCTGGTATCACCGGGTGGTGGGCGGCGGGCGGTGTCCGATCGTCGACACCTGGTGGCAGACGGAGACAGGCAGCCATATGCTGACGACCCTGCCGGGAGTGCACGTGATGAAGCCGGGACTGGCTGGGTTGCCTTTCTTCGGGGCGGATCTGGCGGTGGTCGATGATCATGGAAAACCGGTGAAGGACGGGGTGCAGGGGAAGCTGGTGATTCGGAAGCCGTGGCCTTCGATGCTGCGAACAATTTATGGGGATCCGGAACGGTTCCAGAAGCAGTATTGGAGCGAGGTGCCCGGCTGTTACTTCACGGGGGACGGGGCCAAGCGCGACAAGGATGGGTACTTTCATGTGATTGGCCGGATTGACGATGTCTTGAACGTTTCCGGGCACCGGTTGGGCACCGCCGAGGTGGAGAGCGCCCTGGTGACACATCCGGCCGTGGCCGAAGCGGCCGTGGTGGGGCGCCCGGATGATTTGAAAGGTCAGGCCGTGGTGGCGTTTGTGACGCTGAAGGCCGGACAGAAGGCGGGGGATGCGCTGGTGGCGGCGTTGCGAGAGCAGGTCAGCAAGGAGATCGGGCCGATCGCGAAGCCGGACCAAATCCGCTTTGCCGAGGCCCTGCCCAAGACCCGCAGCGGAAAGATCATGCGGCGTCTGCTTAAAGAGATTGCGGCCGGCGGGGTGGTGAAGGGGGATGTGACCACGCTGGAGGATCTGAATGTGATCTCCTCGCTCCAGTCCTCATCCTCGGAGGAGGGATAATGTCCTGGCGTCTCAAGCTTGCGGAGACTGGCGTCCTGATTGTGGATGTGCAGGAGAAGTTGGTGGCGGCGGTCAAGGAACCTGCGGATTGGGTGGAGCGGGTGGAGATTTTGGTCAGGGCGGCGAAACTTTTGGAGATTCCCGTGGCCATCACCGAACAGGTGCCGGCCAAGCTGGGCAAGACGGTGCCGACGGTTTTGCAAGCTGCCGGCAAGTCGGCTCCGGTCGCCAAAACCCTGTTTTCGGCGGCAGAAACCGGACGGAATCTTGGGAAAAAGAAAGTTTTGGTGGCGGGATGCGAGGCCCATGTCTGTATCCGGCAGACGGTGTACGACCTTCGGTTGAGGGAGATTCAGCCGGTTTTGGTGGCGGATGCGGTGGGATCGCGGCGGGATTCCGACCGGCAGCTGGCCTTGCAGGAGATGCGGCATGACGGAATCGTGGTGGCCACCACGGAAGCGGTGTTGTTTGAACTGCTGGAAGGTGCGGAGCATCCAAAGTTTAAGGAGATTCAGGCGCTGATTAAGT